>JAYVUF010000080.1:0-2917 GCA_043788135.1 Actinomycetes bacterium | reverse complement strand
TAAAGCGAATTCTGGATTTTGTCAAGACTTGTAGGCACAAACCTCACTCAAATCCCGAATATTTTTCACTCCGCTGTTACTTTTGGGGTATGAGGTTGAGGCGCAGTACCAAGGGGGAAGTGCGCTCAGTTGACCCTGAAGTTGAAGTAGAGGGTAAGAGTCAAAAAAAGAAAGATCGTCCCCACAAAGATAAAGTAAAAAATCAATCTCGAATCGATCACGCCAACATAGAGCTAGCCGCACGGTTGCGCGAATATGGTGAAAATTATGGGTTGGAAGAGGATCCCTATCTTGAAGGTTTAAGCAACGCCATTAAAGAAGGTAAAAATTTGGCGGTGTGGGCTTCTAATGATGTTATGACCTTGATGCCCCACCCCGATGTCGAATCGGTGGAGGGTCCTATTTACTCTGCCATGGTTCTGCTCCGAAACGTCCTCGTTTTCGTACCGGTTGCATTGACGTGGCTCGCTGTTGGTAAAGCAACTACCGCTTTTACTGTGTACACCACGAAAAGCAGCGCGGCTTCCGTGGTTAACTTTCTACAGTTTTGGCAGAACGGCTACGGAGTGTTATCAAAAACTTGGACTCTGAGCCATATTGCAGCAGATGATTTTTACATTATTGCAGGTGTAATCTTCCTGACATTTGTGACTCCATTTATGAATCGTTCCGCCGTTAGAAGGGCGACAAGCTTTGAGCAAGATGCACTTCGTGAGCGACTTACATTAGTTATAGAAGTTGAATCTTTCTTATTTGATAAACGACAGCTCACTCGACTCAGCATCGACTCAGCTTTGGCGCAATCATTTGAAAGGGTAGTCGAAGCAACTCATAATCTCTCGGTGGCTTCGCACCGCATTAAAATCGGCTTGAATGCGTTACCACAACATCTAGAGAAAGAGGAGCCAAAAAATGAATTTGAGAGCGCACATCCCACTCGAGAGAGAAAACTTGAAGAAAAAATACCTAAATCGAAAAAACTTCAAATGGATCACCACGAAGTAGAGAGCGTCAAAAGAGTGACCAAATCGGTTGCTTCAGTAACCAAGCGGGTGAATACAATTATTGAGTCCTTGCCTCGTAAAGCTCATTCCCGCAAAGAGTTAAAGAAAGTTCAGTTAGAGCTAGTAGAGACTCACGTTGAATTGATGGGGTTACATGCGCGGTTGAAGAAGCAAGAACAGAGAGTCGAGAAGCACAGTGAGTGGAAAGACGCCAAGCGAGAAGCGGAGCGAAAGAAGGCACTCGGTCGTCCTAAGAGTTCAAGCGAAGCTGCAATTCGGTATATGGAAGTGAAATGAGCGCTCGCCGAGTGGCTCTGGAAGATGCTTCGCATCAAGCTGGATGGATGTTCGCAGATTTATTGCTTGCCCTGATGGTTATTTTCTTGGCAGCTCAATCCTTCGTGCCCAAAGAGGCAAGTTTGCCGCAATTTGAAGGTTTACTAAGTAATACAACCAATATCCAGGGGACTCCCTCGCTCCTAAAAACTTCGATTACCCTTACCTCAATTGATGAGAACGCCTTAATAATTGCCTTGCAAAATTATGGGGCGATTGCACATCTGCCACCAGAATACACAATCAGTAGCATGGTGATCGCCGGTGGATTCAACGTAAAGACAGAGTCTTCCGATCGTGGAACTGCCACAGCACTGCAATATGCGGCCGCTATCGGCTCTTTTAATCTCCCTTATTTCAAGAACTCGGCGACACTTTTGGCGGCGAGTTCGGAGGTACCTGACGGCGCCGTCATTTTGAATATTCAAATTGCGCCTTTTGCTTCCCATGCTGCCACTCCCGCACCAACAGCATCTAAATAGGCAAACTATTTAGTTTATTTAGGATTGTGTATCAGAAACAATTGGCCCAGAAAGCTCTAAAAAGCTATTTAAAACGGACATATCGCAATATTTGAGCGTACACTTACGCAGTGACAAAGTTCTTGCCAGGGGAGTTGCATACTTGATAGCCCCTGTCCGATGACTTCCTCATCTTCCCCCAGAAGAATTTTTGCTCTTTCTGCAAAGGGATTGCATTTACTCTCTTACCTTGGCATTGCCTTCGCTTGCCTCGTCATCACATTTGTTGCGGGCCAAGATCACGCGGTTGCACTTTCTCCAGACACAATTGATTTAACAATAGTAACTATCGCTCCCAATGAATCAATTCAATTGCCGCTTGGAACAGGAAACACTTTCACCAACGCCAGTGTCACTTGGGGTGATGGAACTTCCAACAATACTGTTGCAAACAGCCTGGATGTAATTGATATGGGCCACACCTATGCTGCAGTTGGTACCTACTCTCTCCAAGTGAGCGCGGCTGCTTCAGGGGTGATCACTCATTTCGGAAACGGTTCAGCGCCTTGGGTCGTGGGTGCGTCTTATGTCAGCGCCGCAACGTATTTCAGCCCTCTGATAACTAGCTTGTCTGGTGCCTTTTACGGGGCGACTAACTTAGTGTCAATAACTTCGACGTTACCTACTTCAGTTACCGACTTGAGCTACATGTTCTACAACGCTAGCAGCATCAACGACTCCAATATTTCTTTATTTAACTTAACCAATGTTACAAATACGGCATACATGTTTTATCAAGCTTCGAACTTTAACCAGGATGTTAGTTTATGGGCTCAAGCAGGTAGTTCCACGGCATCCGTAACAGATATGAATCATATGTTCTCAGGCGCCGTCAACTTCAACGACTCTAGCCTTCACAGTATGAATAAATGGAATACCAGTTCGGTTACCAATATGTCGTGGATGTTCTCCGGGGCTAGTACTTTCAATTCAGATGTATCGAAATGGAACACCTCGTCTGTGACTGACATGTCCTATATGTTTTACGGAGGCGTCGCTGGACCGGTAAAGAATATTGCAACACTATTTAATAGTGTTGGGAAAACACTTAACTGG
>JAYVUF010000079.1:0-4376 GCA_043788135.1 Actinomycetes bacterium | reverse complement strand
ACCTTCGCAATAGCCGAACTTAAATTGCCAATTGCCATTGATGCATATGCCTGTTTAGCTGAAAACATGATTAGCGGGGATGCGATGCGGCCCAGCGACATCATTACGATTCTTGGAGGCAAGACCGTTGAAGTCATTAATCCGGACGCCGAAGGCCGCTTGGTGTTGGCAGACGGTTTAGTTCGTGCTGGACAAGATGGCGAGCGCCGGGGTGGGCTAGATGGGATCGTGGATGTTGCTACCCTGACAGGTGCTCAAATTGTTGCCCTCGGAACAAGGACTTCGGCCGTCATGACTAATGATGAAGATTTCTGCGCCCTCTTCCTAGAGGCGACCGGAATCTCAGGTGAGTCTTTCTGGCCAATGCCTCTTCCGGAAGAGCTTAAAGAGAGTTTGAATTCCTCCTCAGCTGACATGATCAATGCCAATCCAGCCATCAGGCATGCTGGAATGTTGATTGCCGGCCTGTTTTTACAAGAATTCGTACCCGAAGGCGTTCCCTGGCTACACCTTGATATCGCGGGTCCTGGTATTACCCAAGAGGCACATGGTTACACCCCAGTAGGTGGCACCGGAGTGACGGTTCGTTCCCTGGTGGCCCTGGCCGAGTTAGCAATCTCACGGGCGTAGCTGACGCGGAACCTCCGCTCAATTAGTGGCAGGATTAGCACCCTCTGTATTCGTCGGAGATAATTATGAAAAGGTGAAGTGTGAATGATTTTGATCTTGTAATCCTTGGTGGCGGAAGTGGTGGATATGCCGCGGCCCTGCGAGGCGCGCAACTGGGCCTATCAGTCGCCCTCATCGAACAGGACAAAGTTGGTGGGACCTGTCTGCATCGAGGTTGCATACCAACCAAGGCGCTTCTTCACGCTGGGGAGGTCGCCGATAACGCGCGACATGCTTCAGATTTCGGGGTCAATGCGCAGTTCATCTCTATTGATATGTTGGCTGTGAATGCTTACAAAGATGGCGTTATTTCTAAGTTGCACAAGGGGTTACAAGGTCTAGTTAAATCTCGCAACATTACATTTGTTGAAGGTCACGGCCGTTTAGTCGCAAAGAATCAAATTGAAGTTAATGGTTCCGTCTACACCGGCAAAAACATAATTCTTGCGACTGGCTCCTATGCTCGGACCTTGCCTGGCTTGGAAATCGACGGGGAGCAAATTGTTACTAGTAACGAAGCGATGTCATTTGATTACGTCCCAAAGTCGGTCATTGTTCTAGGTGGCGGAGTAATCGGTTGTGAATTCGCATCCGTATGGAACTCCTTTGGAGCCGAAGTGACAATCGTAGAAGGTCTCCCTCGTTTGATCGCGCTCGAAGATGAAAGTTCGAGTAAGCAATTAGAAAGAGCTTTCCGTAAGCGTGGAATAAAATTTGAAGTCGGCGTGAAGTTCGCATCCGCTGTCAAAAGCCCGGAAGGCGTGACTATCACTCTTGAAAACGGTGCCACACATACTGCAGAAGTTCTGTTGGTTGCAGTTGGCCGGGGGCCGGTTTCAGCAAATCTTGGATATGAAGAGCAAGGCCTTGCTATGGATCGCGGTTATGTGTTGGTAGACGATAAATGCCGTACTAACATTCCAGGAATTTGGGCTGTGGGTGATTTGATTCCAACTCTGCAACTTGCTCATGTTGGTTTTGCGGAAGGCATATTGGTCGCAGAAGAGATCGTGGGACTTAACCCTCGCCCAATAAATTATGATGGAGTCCCTCGCGTTACCTATTCAGAACCAGAGGTGGCATCAGTGGGACTCACTACCGCTATTGCGAAGGAGCGCGGATACGACGTTGTTGAGATTAATTACGACCTCGCAGGAAACGGTAAGGCAAATATTTTAAAGACCGCGGGATCTATCAAACTCATCGCAGAAAAAAACGGTCGAGTTCTAGGAGTTCACATGGTTGGCTCACGCGTTGGAGAACTTCTGGCTGAAGGTCAATTGATTTACAACTGGGAAGCGACAGCACAAGACGTTGCACCCTTAATTCATGCACACCCAACGCTTTCTGAAGCCTTAGGCGAAGCTCATTTAGCTCTCGCTGGTAAACCACTGCACGCCCACGGGTAATAGGAGAAATCGTCATGACCTTTTCAGTAACAATGCCCGCACTCGGAGAGTCTGTTACCGAAGGCACAGTGACGCGTTGGCTTAAGAACGAAGGCGATTACGTAAACGTTGATGAACCACTATTGGAAGTCTCAACAGACAAAGTTGACACTGAAATCCCCTCTCCAGTTTCGGGGACGCTCACCCGCATTATTGTTTCTATAGATGCCACTGTTCCGGTTGGCTCCGAACTCGCTGTTATTGAAGATGGCGTTGAGTCTGCTCCTATCGCTCCAGTGGCTCCAGTCATGTCGGCTCCGGTTGCTCCAGTGGCTCCAGTCATGTCGGCTCCGGTTGCTCCGGTTGAAGCATCTCCTCCGGTTTCGGCTCCTGCAACTGCCGCATCAGGAGTGATTGTCACAATGCCTGCCCTCGGGGAATCTGTTACCGAGGGAACTGTCACTCGTTGGCTCAAAGGAGTCGGTGACACAATTAACGTTGATGAACCTCTCTTGGAAGTTTCCACCGACAAGGTAGATACAGAGATTCCTTCCCCCGCCACGGGAACAATTCTGGCTATCGATGTTCCGGTCGACTCCACTGTGGCCGTGGGAGCTCGTCTAGCTTTAATCGGTTCTGCGAACTCAGCACCTGTCGAAGTAACTCCTGCTCCAGTTGCAGTTGCTCCAGTTGCAGTTGCTCCAGTTGCCACTCCCGATGATGCATATGTAACTCCGATTGTTCGTCAGTTTGCCAAAGAGCAAGGCGTTGATCTAACTAAAGTTAAAGGATCTGGGGTCGGTGGAAGAATCCGCAAGGAAGATATTCTCGCTGCCGCTAATCCAACTCCCGTTGCCACACCAGTTACCTCATCTGCCGTGAACCCAATTGTGCCTAAAGCGCCAGCACCTGTTTCGGTTTCACCGTTGCGAGGCACGACCGTCACAATGTCACGTTTGCGCAAGGTAATTGCAGCACGCATGGTTGAGTCGCTACAAACGAGTGCACAACTGACAACCGTAGTCGAAGTAGATGTCACTAAGGTCGCCAGACTGCGCGACAAAGCAAAAGCTTCATTTGCCGAACGCGAAGGAGTAAATCTCACTTTCTTACCCTTCTTTGCAGTTGCCGTGTGCGAAGCGCTAAAACAACATCCGGTTCTGAATTCATCGGTCGAGGGCGATCAAGTGACTTACCACGGCGCTGAACACCTAGGAATCGCGGTTGATACTGAGCGTGGACTTCTGGTTCCCGTTATCCGTGATGCCGGTGATCTTAATATTGGTGGAATCTCGCGCAAGATTTCAGATGTGGCCGCCCGTACACGCGACAACAAGATTTCACCTGATGAATTAGGTGGTGGAACTTTCACAATTACAAACACCGGTAGTCGCGGTGCACTTTTTGATACTCCGATTATCAACCAACCTCAGGTGGCAATACTTGGAATTGGAACCGTTGTTAAGCGTCCGATGGTAATGAAAGGTACTGATGGCGGTGAGAATATTGCCGTCCGCTCTATGGTCTACCTGGCACTTTCTTACGATCATCGTATTGTTGACGGCGCTGATGCCGCCCGTTTCTTATCCACTCTTAAAGCCCGCCTGGAAGAGGGCAGTTTTGAATCTGATCTAGGATTGTAAGGAGAGAAATAATGCGTGTAGCAGTAACTGGTTCCACCGGTTTGATTGGTACTGCACTTGTCGGCCATCTCAAAGCACAAGGACATAGCGTTCAACGTATAGTCCGCCGGAAGCCAAACTCCAGCGATGAAGTCCAATGGGACCCAACCGCTGGAACTATTGACTTGGCGGCCCTTGCAGGAATTGATGCGATCATCCACCTTGCTGGCGCAGGCGTTGGCGATAAGCGGTGGACTCCAAAATATCGGGCCACAATTCTAAATTCTCGTTTGTTGGGTACTACAACAATTGCAAGCGCTGTTACTGCACTCAAGCCAAAGGTCTTTATATCCGCAAGCGCAATTGGTTTTTACGGTGAGACAGGAAATCGAGCAGTTATCGAAACTGACCGAGGTGGAGATGAATTTCTATCTGCAGTATGTCGCGAATGGGAAGCTGCAGCGGATTTAGCCACTGGAGTTCGCATAGTAAAAATTCGCACGGGGTTGGTTCTTGATCCAACTGGTGGAGCACTGGGTCGGTTACTGCCGATCTTCCGACTCGGAATCGGAGGAAAAATTGGCTCTGGAAAACAATGGTGGTCCTGGATCACTCTGCACGATGAAATTAAGGCGATTACTTTTTGTTTGGAGTCAGATATTTCTGGAGCAGTGAATGTGACCTCTCCCAATCCTGT
>JAYVUF010000078.1:0-3792 GCA_043788135.1 Actinomycetes bacterium | reverse complement strand
TTGCAGCACTTTAACGGACTCGCCAAGAACTTCCTGATCTTTCACTTTAATACTTCCCGTGACTCTGGCATTTGAAGCAAGAAGACTCATGATCGCCATAGCTACGGTTGATTTACCAGAGCCGGATTCACCGACAATTGCAAGAGTTTGTCCAGCATTCAGATCTAAATTAATATTTTTCGCAGCGGGGTACCAGACTCCATCCACCCAGAACTCAACTGTGAGATCTGAAACTTTAAGTACAGGTGATGACATTTAACTAACCGCCTTAATTGAGTCTACTGAATTTGCATCCATTGAAAATGAATCTGGTACGAGGTGTGAAAGAATATGAGGGTGAGCAACAGTGAGACCTTTCGTCCCAAATTCAGTTTGGCTCAAGCTGGAATCGGCGCTCTCCTCTGTGGACTTTTTCTTTGGTCTGGAGCCTTTGAGAACTCTCTGACCAGCAAGTTTGTTAGCGCTCTTATTGTTCTTTCTATCCTGATCTGTCTGTATATTTTTCTGATTCGCCCAAAAATCATCTTTTGCGATGAGGGGATGATCATCATCAACCCAGTGAACGAATTTTCCATCGGTTGGTCGGAGGTAATCTCTATTGACAACCGTTGGGCCCTGACCATCCAAACCAGTGGATTCACCGTGCAAGCGTGGGCTGCCACTGCTACCGGAAGACACCGCCGGAGCATTCACCAGAGTGAGATACGAGGGCTTGATATTGACCAAGGAGGAAGTATGCGAGTTGCCGACTCCCCTTTTGTCGATAGCGGAGCCGCTGCTTACCGCGCCAGAACTCGATTGAAGCGTTTTCAAGAGGATGGAACCCTTCAATCTCTTCCTTCCTTCAAACAATGTAGGCACGCACCGTGGATTAGCGCACTCATAATTTTCACCGCTGCCATTGTGCTGAATCTGGTTGGTCATTAATTTCATTACTGCGATATTTCTGATTGTCTTTCGGCGGCACGATCTTTGCGCGAAATGCGTCGACGTTGACGTGGGTCAAAGGCATCACGCAGCCCGTCACCGATGAAGTTAACCGAAAGTGCGACAATAATGATGATCAATCCTGGATACCAAAAGAGCCATGGTCTGGTGGAAAATGAATCTTGATACTGACTAATGAGAAGTCCGAGAGATACATCGGGTGGAACTACCCCAAAACCCAAGAAGCTCAAGGCAGCTTCGAGCAGGATCGCACCAGACATAAGCAATGTGACATTTACGATGATTACACCAATCGCATTTGGAAGAATATGTTTGAAAATTATTCGGCGATTACTTGCACCAGCAACTCGGGCAGCATCTACAAATTCTCGTTCGCGCAGGGTAAGAAAATCGCCTCTCACCAAACGAGATAACCCTCCCCAGGAGACCAGACCAAGGAAGAGCGCTAAGAATAGAACGCCTTTGCTTCCAAAGTGATATCCCAACACAGAACCGAGAACGATGACAGGTACAGTGATAATGAAATCGACTATACGCATCAGAGTGGCATCAATCGCTCCACGGTAAAAACCAGCGATTGATCCGACAATGATTCCGAGCACCCCTGCAACTAAACCTATGACAACCATTACCTCAAGAGATCGTTCGGCACCTCGCATTACTAGCGAGAAGTAGTCACGACCTAAATCATCCTGACCGAAAGGATGATCACCTAAACCGAAATGTTTTCCAGGAATTAAGTTGAGAGTTGGGCAACCTGGAAGTTGAATTGGGCAACCCTCTGTGCGAAGAGCAGGCAGGTCATTGATTCCGTACTTCCACCAACCACCATAACCAACACCAAAAACTTTGAAACCGAGGGCACTAAATACGAAAGCAACAAGAACCATAAGTACTATCAGTGAGATCATCGCTCCACGGTGTCGGAAAAAGCGCTTAAGAACTATTTGACTCTGGCTTAAGCCTTCGGTCTCCTTATTGAAGATATCACCCTCGCTCAAATCTTCAACAACATTTTTTTTGCGGGTAAAGATAGACATTATTTCTTACCTACCACTCTAATTCGAGGATCTAACGCTGAGTACAAAAGATCTGCCACCAAATTCGCAACAATAACGAGTGAAGCGGTGAACAGGAATACTCCCATGAGGAGGTTAAGGTCTTGATTACGAACCGCGAGATTGAACTGAGTTCCCATTCCATGCCATCCAAAAACATTTTCAGTAATGATGGCACCACTCATGATTCCAGCAAAATCAACGACCAAAATCGTAGTGATCGGAATTAAAGTATTCCGAAATGCGTGGCGCATAATCACGGTTCGCTCAGATAACCCCTTGGCGCGAGCGGTGCGAATATAATCTTGGTTCAGGACTTCCAGCATAGTTCCGCGGGAGTAGCGAATATAACCAGCCATGGTTATCAGAATCAGAGCAATGGTTGGGAGCACTAAATGCAAGACTGTATCTAGCATCGAAAACCAAAAGTTGCCGAGCGGCAATAAATCATTAGCTTCGCTTATAGTTGGAATTGGACGCAGATGAATGGCATCAGTGTTGATGTAAGGAACCCAAGTCTTCATTAATTTATCTATAAGGAAGAGTGTCGATGCAAAGAGTGAAGTTAAGATGCTAGTTCGAATTACGGGTCTACGGTCAATTTTTGCGAATGCAATAGCAATCCCATAGGCGATCACGACGGTAATCCCTAACATGACTAGAATCATTAATAGGTTGGCAAACTTAGTGAGCAGATATTGAACCGGGAAATAAAAAGCGAATCCGATGAAGATCACGGTAATTGATGAGCGCAGCGCGGCTTTATTTCCAATACCGGTCGATAAATAGGTGATGCCGACCGCAAAACCCAGGCCCAGAAAAAGCATTGTGACTGGTCCTAGACCGGGATGAGTAAACCACTTTGTTACGCTTAACAGAGAGAGCATCACTGCGGTTGCGGAACTGGCAATCCCAAAAATAGAAAAAACACGCTTTCGCGTTCCACTAATAAAGGCCGACCAGAAGAATCCCGAAAGTATGGATGCAGCAAGAATCCACAACGGAGCGATAACTCCGTTTACCAGGAAATTGTTAAAGCTGATTGCCAGATAGGCCTTAAGAAGTACTGCAATCCAGAAAATCGGCAATGAGTACATCAAGAAAGCAAAAAATGTCAGAGCGTAATCAAATCGACTGTACTGTCGAAGGGCCGAGACAATTCCGAAACCAATTCCAAAAATAATTGCCACAATAAAGGAGAGCAAGATCAATCGAATGGTGATTGGAATGGCGTTAGAAATAGCGGTGCTGACCGGGCTGTGGTCGCGAGTAAGTCCAAGGTCCAGGTGACCTGTAAAGATACTTCCGATCCCCTTCAACCAGATGAAATAGCGTGCTGGTGGTGGGATATTGAGATGGAGTTCGCGAATCAACGCAAGTAACTTTTGGTGAGCCTGAGGATTGGTACTACTGCGCAAGCCTTCAGTTGGATCTCCAGCAAAAGCAGCAGCATTATAAACAAGAAAGCTCGATCCAAAAAGGATCACAAACATGATCGCGATCCGCCGACCGATATAGGCGAGCATGGAACCCTCTGTTCTACTGTGAAATTCTAGAAGCGAATAAAGATACTGGCAGGGAATACTTTAGAAAGTTAGAAGAAGTGGTGCCAGATATATCCAGCACCACTTCTTTACCCCTTGTGGGTCTAACTTTTTTTTGAGCACATTTTCTTGGTACTCAATTTCTATCGAAATAGCTAAACGCTACTTCTTAGAAGTGCCACGTCCAGAAGTTCCAGAACAGGCTTGGTGACAACGGTGCAGGAACTACATTCTTAAGTTGT
>JAYVUF010000077.1:0-2689 GCA_043788135.1 Actinomycetes bacterium | reverse complement strand
GACAGAGGAGGTATCCTCCGTTCGAAGCGCGGCTATTGGAATCTGGGTAAATGTTGGTTCTCGTGATGAAACCCCGGCAGTTGCCGGGGCTTCTCACTTTCTAGAGCATCTTTTATTCAAAGGAACGAAGTCTCGAACTGCCTTGGAAATTTCATCTTCGGTGGAGTCTGTCGGCGGTGAAATGAATGCCTTTACAGGCAAGGAGTACACATGTTTCTACGCACGAGTGATCGACACCGATCTGCCTATGGCAATAGATGTCGTCGCAGATCTCATCACTTCATCCCTTATCACACCCTTCGATGTCGATGCAGAGCGAAAGGTTGTCATCGAAGAGATTGCCATGCGAGATGACGATCCCAGCGACCTTGTTCACGACTTGTTTGCCGAGACGCATTATGGCGATACCAAACTTGGACGATCCATTTTGGGCTCAATTGACTCTATAAATTCTATTTCGCGGAAAAGTGTTTTTAACTATTACAAGCAAAAGTATCTGCCACAAGATTTAGTAGTCGCGGTGGCCGGAAATATCAAAGATAAGATTGTTGTCGAAATGGTGGAAAGTGCGCTCTCTAGGGATGGATTCCTTAAAGTGGAAGGCGCTCCTCAAATTCGACCGGATAAGACACTCAAAATATCTTCGCAAAGTCCAGTCGGACTTATTAACCGTAAAACTGAACAAGCTCACATGTTTTATGGGATGACGGGTATATCTCGTACCGACGATCGTCGATTTACCATGGGAATTCTTTCTGCCGCGCTCGGTGGGGGAATGTCATCGCGACTCTTTCAGGAGATTCGTGAAAAGCGCGGGCTAGCATATTCTGTTTACTCGTATTCTCAACAATTCGCCGGCTCAGGACTCTTGGGATTTTATGCAGGCTGCCATCCGTCAAAGGCCGTGGAAGTAGTTAAAATTATTCGTGATGTTATTGGCGATGTTGCAGAGAACGGAATGACTCAGGACGAAATTGCTCGCGCTAAGGGGGCTGTTCGGGGATCTCTGGTGTTGAGTCAAGAGGACTCAGGTTCTCGGATGAGTTATATCGGAAAGAGCGAAATCGTTTACGGAGAGATCATGTCCTTCGATCAGATTCTCAAAGAGGTCGCTGGCGTGACCCCTGAGGCAATAAGGAAATTAGCTGGCGAGATTCTGGTTCAGAGACCTACCCTTGCCTTGGTCGGTCCATTTAAGGATGATAAGAAATTCTCAAAGGCCTTAGGAGTGTAGATGGTTATTAATGTGGGAGTTCTCGGGGCGAAAGGTCGCATGGGTCAAGAAGTCATCAGCGCCGTGAAAGCCTCATCGGATATGAGCCTTGTTGCAGCCCTGGATATCGGAGATTCATTAGAAGCTCTTGTGAAGGCTGACGCAAAGGTGGTCGTAGATTTCACGACGCCGGATTCAGTAATGGATAATCTCAAATTTCTCATCACGAACGGCATCCACGCGGTCGTAGGAACGACCGGATTCGACCCCGCGCGAATTTCACAATTGGAATTGCTCCAGAAGAGCTATCCCGAAGTAGCGGTCTTGATTGCGCCAAATTTCGCTTTAGGTGCAGTTCTGATGATGCAGTTTTCAAAGACCGCCGCGAAATATTTTGAATCTGTAGAAATTGTTGAATTGCACCATCCTGAAAAGGTGGACGCCCCTTCCGGAACTTCTGTCAGAACGGCAGAAATCATCGCTCAATCTCGGCGGGAAGCAAATGCATCACCGATGCCAGATGCGACTAAGGGCGGACCCGATGGCGCTCGAGGCGCTTCAGTTGAAGGAATTCCCATCCATTCGCTCCGCATTCGTGGATTGGTCGCCCACCAGGAAGTTCTCTTTGGAAGCGTGGGGGATTTACTTACGATCCGACATGATTCTCCCCATCGCTCCGGTTTCATGCCAGGAGTTCTTCTGGCTATTAGGGAAATCACATCTCATCCGGGAATAAGCGTAGGACTTGAGAAGTTCTTGACTATATGACCGATAAATTTCTTAATCCAATAGTCATGTATTCGGCGGATTGGTGCGGGGATTGCGTTCGATCCAAGAGGGTATTGGATTCGTATGCAGTGAAGTACACGCTAATAGATATTGAGACAGATTCAGTGGCCTCTGAGAAAGTGATTGAAATAAATGGCGGTTTGAGATCAATCCCTGTCATCATGTTTCCGGACGGAAGCCACTTGACTGAGCCATCAGATATGGCACTCAAAGAAAAACTAGGAGAGTTTTCGCTTATTTGAGTAAAAATTCCTATCTTTGATGCCCTACTAAAAGATAAAGATAGATAAAGTTGCCTTCATGGGGCTTGCGCGTAAAACTTTTATTGGATTTCTTTCAGCACTTTCATGGGTCGTACTCTCTCTCGCCATCCTAGCTACTTCTGCAAACTTCATCGTTAATGGACTCAGCCACGTAGGAAATTCAGCCTCGGCGCTGATTCAAGAAGTGGCCAATAGTCCTACTGCGCTTACTTCTATTGTTGATGAAATTGTTAAAAATGCGGATCCAGATACTGTTAAGCAGATAGAGAAAAATAGGGCCACTATAGATGAAACCCTGGCTTTGCTAGGAAACTCACCTGCCTTTCGGGATTCAATAGCCAAAACACTGAACCAGATCGCTCAAGCTCTTCTAAATGGCGATAGTTCTGTAAGAATTGATTTTTCTGGCGTTGCGGCTATCGCA
>JAYVUF010000076.1:0-3300 GCA_043788135.1 Actinomycetes bacterium | reverse complement strand
GCGGCGCAGTGCCAGACTTTTCTTGTACAGAGCCCAACTGCTCAGTGGGTCCCGTGATTCAACATCCATTGCAAACTGCGCCCACCCTTTAGGTTGAGGTAACCAAGGCGGCACTGTTCCGAATCCATAATTTGGGAGGGTAGAGCTCCAAGGGATCGGCACTCGGCACTCATCGCGCCCTTTATCAGTACCGCCGCTACGTAAAAATGCTGGATCTTGCCTGGCCTCATCGGGCAGATCTGCACTCGGTAGCCCAAGTTCTTCACCTTGGTAGATATAGATTCCCCCGGGTAAGGAGTGAGTGAGCATTGCCAAAGCACGAGCAACTTGCGCACTTCCAATACGAGTGACTACTCGAGGCGTATCGTGATTGTTTAAAACCCACGTCGCGGGAGCTTTAACTCCTACCAACTCAACTAAAGTTTGCTGGATACTCGCCTTCATCGCCGCGGCATCCCATTTCATCATCATAAAATTGAAATTAAAAACTTGATGCAACTCATCTTCGCGCACGTATCGGGCGGCGCGACTAGAAGGGTAAACAAAGGCTTCAGCAACGCTCATGCGATCTCCAGGATACTCATTGAGAATTTTGCGCCATTGGCGATAGATCTCGTGAACACCCTCACGATCGAAGAAAGGAACATCTGCGAGCAAGGCTGCGCGTTCGGTCTCAGAGATATCCTGGAAATCTAAACGAAGAGCGTCGATCAACCGCTCCGGGTTGCGATGATCAATCAGAATATTTTCTTTTACCGCTCCATGCGCTACGTCAATTCGAAAACCATCGACGCCTAGGTCTAACCAGAAACGGAGAGTCTCGTCGAAATCGGCTGCGACATCAGGATTGCTCCAATTAAGATCTGGCTGGCTAGAGTCAAATAGATGTAAATACCACTGGCCATCTGGGGTGCGAGTCCAGGCGGAGCCACGAAAGATTGAGATCCAGTTGTTAGGCGGTATCTCCCCATTCTCTCCTCGACCATCGTAGAAATGAAACCGTGAGCGAGCGGTCGAACCTTTTGGTGCGGCCAAGGCTTCTTGGAACCAGGGGTGTTCGGAAGAGAAATGATTGGGAACGATATCTGCAATAAATTTGATTCCATATGCATGAGCCGCGTCAATTAATTCCTTAGCATCGGACAAAGTTCCAAAGCGCGGATCCACATCTCGTGGATCTGAAACGTCATATCCGCCATCTTTGTTGGGAGACTTGTAAAAAGGACTCAACCAGATGGCATCAATACCTAGATCTGCCAAATAAGGGAGTCCTGCAATTACGCCCCGGAGATCTCCTTCTCCGTCATTGTTACTATCACGAAAAGAGCGCGGATAAACTTGGTAAATAGCGGCATCACGCCACCAAGCATCTAAATTCATATGACGATCCTAGTCATTGCGCACATGGAATAAGATCGTTGTATGAGCTACGCCAAACGCACAGAACTTGCGATGTTTGATGGCCGCCAGATTTTTTACTACGATCATGAATCCGTTGCACGTAGCGCCGTGGACAAGCGCCCCGTTGAACCACGACCTCTACCTGGAGTGATGCGTAAAGATCAACTCACGGGGGAGTGGATTGCGATGGCAGCGCACCGACAAGATCGGGTTTTTTTACCTCCAAAGGAATTTTGTCCACTCTGTCCCACTAAAACAGATTTTGGAACAGAGATTGCAGATAGCTCATTTGAGGTAGTTGTATTTGAGAATCGATCTCCTTCATTCTCTGCTCCATCAAATCAATGGCCAGCAAACGCAATCCAGGCCTCAGGACGCTGCGAAGTCGTGGTCTTTTCGGATAAACACGAAGGAAGTTTTGGAACCCTTGATTTAGCACAAATGAGAACGGTGCTTGAAGCATGGAGAGATCGAACCAAGGAAATTTCAAAACTTTCTTATGTAGAACAAATATTCATTTTCGAAAATCGAGGGGAAGAGGTCGGTGTCACTCTTAATCATCCACATGGTCAGATTTACTCGTACCCATTTATCACCCCGCGCACCACAAAAATGTTGCTAATGGCGCAGGAGCACTTCAAAATAACAAATATCCCACTTCTCACAAGCATAATTGAAAAAGAGATTTTGGACCAAGTTCGTATCGTGACTGAAAATAAACATTGGATAGCCTATGTACCTTTTGCTGCTCGCTATCCCTTTGAGATCCATGTATCTCCTAAAGTTTTTGTACCTGATCTAGCTGAACTCTCCGACGAGGCTGCCGAAACATTTCCTGAAGTTGCAAAAGAAGTTTTGCTTCGGCTCGATGGAGTGTTTGGAATCCCCATGGCCTATATCGCCGCATGGCATCAAGCTCCAGTCCGCGTTGGCCGCGAAGTGTTAGGTCTTCATTGGCAGATAACCAGCGTGAGGCGAGCACCTGGAAAACTTAAATACCTAGCCGGATCCGAATCTGCGATGGGCGCGTTTATCATGGATCTTGAGCCGGAACAATCAGCTAAACAGTTACGAGACGTTCAACTCTAACCAAGCCATTTCTAGTTCTTCGTATTCGTGTTGCAAGTTTGCTTGTTCAACATGAAGGTCCGCTAATCTGTTGTGATCAGTTGCAACTGATTCCAGTTCAATCAAAATTTCTGAAATTCGAAGCTGGCGTCGCTCCATCTGCTTTTCAATGCGGGTGGCCTCTTTCTTGCGGGATTTCTGCTCCAAAATACTTGACTCCTTCTTAACCTGAACGTTTTTACTCTCTTTGGTGAGATTCAGACGCCGGAGTTTTAGATACTCATCGATACCTTTTGGAAGATCACGGAGGGATTTATCTCCAACTAAACCAACGAAAGTGTCGCATACTCTCTCAAGAAAATAGCGATCGTGAGAAATAACTAGCAAGGTTCCGCCAAATGAGTCGAGCAAATCTTCGAGCGCGGTAAGAGTCTCTACATCGAAGTCATTGGTCGGCTCATCGAGTACAAGGACGTTAGGGCTTTCCATTAATAAACGTGTTAACTGCAACCTGCGACGCTCTCCGCCAGAGAGATCACCCACTGGGGTCCATTGTTGATCCTTGCTAAAACCAAGTCGCTCGCAGAGCTGACTCGCAGAAAGTTCTTTCCCATTTCCAAGTTGTACTCGGTTTGCGACTTTCTCAACAGCTTCTAATACTCGCCACGTGGGATCCAACTCTTCTAAATGCTGGGAAAGATAAGCGGCTTTAACCGTTACTCCGGTTACCAACTTCCCGGCAGAAACTTTTCCTTCTCCAATTAACGCTTTGATGAGAGTAGTTTTACCTGAACCGTTGACTCCAACTATTCCGATTCGATCTCCCGGTCC
>JAYVUF010000075.1:0-2036 GCA_043788135.1 Actinomycetes bacterium | reverse complement strand
TGTTCGCCGGTCCGCACGGGCGTGAACTCTCTCGAGCATTTCAATGCACGTTACTTAATTCGCGAGACTGGGGCTTATCTCGCGTATGTGATTTTAGGTAGGCACGGAATACATGTGAGTGATCATCTAGGGCGCGAGTAAGGTAAGGCGTATGGATTCCTACAGCGGCACTGACAAGGAGAGATTCCTGGACGAGCCTGCAAAGCGCGCCGGGCGTACTGAATTCATGCGCGATCGTGCCCGCGTGATTCACTCCGCTTCACTTCGCCGACTCGGTGCGAAAACTCAAGTGGCGGTCCCGTGGGAAAATGATTTTCAACGGACGCGCTTGACGCATTCCCTGGAAGTTGCCCAAATTGGACGCGAACTCGGGGATTCCTTAGGGGCTGACCCTGACCTGCTCGATACTGCATGCCTGGCGCACGATTTGGGGCACCCGCCCTTTGGCCATAATGGTGAAAGCGCTCTGGCGGAAATCGCTCACGAGTGTGGTGGTTTTGAAGGAAATGCGCAGAGCTTTCGCCTGCTTACCCGCTTGGAGGCGAAGACTTATGATCTCGATAATCGTTCAGTTGGAGTGAATCTCACTCGCGCATCTTTGGATGCAGTGTCGAAATATCCGTGGCCGTATGCACTGACGAATCGAAAGTACGGTGTATATCAAGACGATATAGAAATTTTCAATTGGATGCGCCGTGGTGCGCCCGTGGAACGGCGCTGCATTGAAGCGCAAATTATGGATTGGTCAGATGATGTTTCTTATTCGGTGCATGACCTTGAGGATGCAATTGTTGCCCACCAAATAAAGGTAGAAGACTTCGCCAATGACCTCCCCTTCTTGCACAAAGTGATGCTTTCTGAATATGGCGTGCAAGCTAGCGAGGAAGAGAGCGTGGCAACGCTCATGCGACTGGAGCAACTTTCCTGCTGGCCGACGAATTTCGATGGTACGCACCAGAGTTTGGCGCGCATTAAAGATCTCACAAGTCAATTAATTGGCAGGTTTGTGCTTACTGCTGAGGTGGAGACGCGGCGCATACATGGCCGGGCGCCGTTGGTTCGCTATTGGGCAAACTTAGAAGTTCCGCGCGAATTGCGTCTCGAAGTTGGGCTGCTAAAAGCGATTGCAGGGCACTACTTAATAGGTGCTCCCGTTGCGCAAGAAAGATACGCACGCCAACGCGTAGTAATTGCCGAACTTGTAGAAATGATTTTGGCGAGCGCCCCTGCCTCTCTTGACACCATCTTTCTTTTGGATTGGCAAAGCGCCACTACGGACGCGGCAAAGTTGCGGGTTGTTATTGATCAAGTTGCCAGCCTCACTGATCCTGGTGCTTATGCTATGCATTCCCGTCTGACTGCACAGTTAGGATCGCAACCATGAGCGGTCGCATTAAGGATGAAGATGTTGCTTACATCCGCGACCGCGCGGCAATTGATGAAGTCGTTGGAGATTATGTTCAGCTAAAGAACGCTGGCGGAGGGCAGAAGAAAGGTCTCTGTCCCTTTCATGACGAGAAGTCCCCTTCATTCCATGTCACTCCTAGCAAAGGCTATTTTCATTGTTTTGGCTGCCAAGTAGGGGGAGATGTAATTGCCTTTCTAATGAAAATTGATCATCTTTCTTTTACTGAGACTGTTGAGCGACTTGCTGAACGAATTGGCTACACCCTGCGGTATGAAGAAGGTTCCAGCGGTCAGGCCACTCCGCCAGGTCAAAGGTCCCGACTAATTGCGGCAAATCTGGCGGCTGCTAAGTACTACCAAACCCAACTTAATGAATCTTCGCAAGCGCAATTTGGCCGTGAATTATTGACCAAACGCGGATTCGATAAGGATGCTTGCGCAAAATTTGAAGTTGGTTACGCACCAGACGAATGGGATTCGCTGACAAAATATTTGAGGGCGCAAAACTTCACTATGGATGAGTTGGAAATTGCTGGTCTTTCTAGGATGGGTCAGCGCGGCCTAATAGATCGCTTTAGAAATCGATTGATGTGGCCAATTCGAGATATCTCTGGAGATGTTGTGGGATT
>JAYVUF010000074.1:0-3837 GCA_043788135.1 Actinomycetes bacterium | reverse complement strand
GATTCCGAAATCACCGGCTCTGAGTCACAAGAAATTATGGTAGATGATTGGCTCTCACTGAGCAATGCGGAGATTCAAGCCATACTAGTTGAGGCCGCTCGGCCCCGCACAAGGGAACTGTGCGCCCGTGAACTTATCCTGTTCCTCCGAGAAGACATTCCCCAATCTCCCCCTGTCAACCCTGATAACTTCTCTAAACTGTTCTATGGTCCCATGGTTAAATCTCTCACCGACCTTCAACAGTTGTGCGCTTTATTATCAGCTGATACATCACCTTATAGCAACAACTTAGCCAAAATGCCCGTTCCTGGTTATGGTACAAAAGAGAGTCCGGGACAGATACAGATATGGATTATCTCTCTAGGATCACAGAAAGAAGCTATACTACACTGGCTAGGAAAAGATATTTTAATCAAACACAAGACCTTAACATCCGCTATTAAGTACATCAGGTCCAAGTTCATGGAGGCCCGCCATCACAGTGAACTACGCCGGGATTTTGACGCCAAACTAACACCCATTCGCTACGATGACTTGCACTCTGCACAAGGCGAAAGCTATACTAGATTACAGCCTCCAACAGCCCGTCAACCACCCGTATCGCACAATTCACCACCATTCCGCCATCAGTCTCAGCCCACACCTGAATCATCTAACTCCCGACACTATCCACCTAGATCTTCCTTAAATGCTTTGGATTTCCCGCCTGATGATCTAGAGATAGAAGATGCTTCATTGGCTGACGACAACGATGACGACATGACTCACCTGTATGTGGATACGCGTGAAGACCCTCGCGCAGTCCCTATCAATGATCAACCCGTCCGTCACGATTTCTCTGCCCTTGTCACTCCTGACACCCGTAACAACGTTCGTCAAGCGATTGCTGCCACGTACCAGGGATACTGCAGCGAACTCTTTGTCCTCGGCACGTGTCCCCGCAGACAGACTGGCTGTCCTTTTGATCATAGCGCACCAGCCCTCGAGAGGTGCATTCGCTCATTTACCCTCTTAAGCAAACGAGAACTACACCTGCATGGACAACTACCTCCATGGTCCACCAACAACCGACCTGACCGACCTCCTACATTTAATCGAGATCGCGATCAAAATACTCCCGACCGCAACTCTGGGCCCTACCAACAATCAACGTATAACAGCAAATGAGTCCTAGCGGGTCCCTCTCCCTCATCGAGAGAGGATCAACTCGCCTCTCTGCCACAGGTCTTTGACCCAGATCAAGTTATATCAGCAGCCCTCCTGTCTCGGTTGGCCTCTGCCACTTCCACAACATCAACCGAGCTGTGTCAACCTTTCATTCGCTCTGGCCTAATCAAAATGCCCGACCTAAGCCCATCTGTCTCTTTCTCGACTGGTCTCCTGGATACTGGTGCTCAAGGCAGCAATTTCATCTCACGTGACTTGTATCAACGTCTTCCTCTTTCTGTTACAACACTAAGCCGCCCAACAGATCGCATCGTCCGTCTTGGTGACTCTCGTTCCCTCTCTATCAACCTCGAGCTGACCCTGACAGTGGCCATCGACGATTCAGCAGGCAACACTCATGAACACTCTCTCTGGTACAGTGTCCTCGACGTCCTCAGTCATGACCTCATCATTGGACTCGTTGATCTCATTGGCCCGTACTACGAACTTTTTGCTGACTCCGTTCTATCGTCCCGTCATCTTGCTGTTGCCACTACCTTGTGCACCCACCTGTCGTCCCTAACGTCCACTATTGCCACGCTATCGACAACCAATGATATAAGTGATCTAGACCAAGCAGCTCAATCCCTTGCAGACGAGCATTCCTTGTACAACAAACGCAAGCAAACTATTTGCTCCAGTGCTACAACTACAATTGATTTGCTCGCCCTACAAGATGGATCATACATAGAAACTCTATCCCATCCTAATCATGGCACTGTCTTCTCTGACAATCGTGTCGAATCCCGGTATGATTTGCTAACATCTATGCTCCTACGGCCATCAGCAGGCGCAATTATTCCCCCTTGGTCAAAACCCATTGAGGACCTTGCACCAGAGGAAACGGAAACTCCCGATCCCACAAGCTTTCCAGACGACATACTCGCCTACCTTTCCACCACACATGATGACGCTCTTCACCTATATCGCGAAGATCTGAAAACCCATGTCACGAAAGAAATGCTTGACTCTTGCCCCGAAATCATGGACCTCCTCACGTCAACCCTCGCATACGATGTCTTTGTACCCAGCCAATGGTCTGGAGTCAAGATGTCCCCATACCATCTTGAAGTAAAACCTGGTCTACCCGAACATCTTAAGGCTCGACCCCGACCTATTCGTGAAGCTCTCTATAAGGATGCTAAGCTAGAATTTGACCGTATGAGTACTTACTTTTATGAGAAATCCAACTCTCCTATCGCTTCCCCACTCGTTGTCGCGCCGAAAGCAACACCCCCATACATTCGCCTTTGTGGCGACTATCGCCCCATTAATCCGTATGTGTGTATCCCACAGGAACCGATTCCTCACGTTCAGCAATCATTGGCTAAAGCCGCTGGATGGAATGTATTTGCTGACATAGATATGACAAACTCGTACCACCAGCTTCCCATCGACGAAGCTAGCTCCAACCTCCTATCTGTCGTCACACCCTGGGGTCTATATCGTCCGAAATTCCTCCCAGAAGGTGTTGGACCTGCATCCGGTATCTTACAATCCGTCGTTCGCCGAGTGTTCGCCGACCTCGAAGATTGGATCATTGTCATATTTGACAACTTCCTCATCCTAGCATCGGATTACCCCGACGTACTCCGCAAACTTCGCATCGTCCTCGAACGCTGCCAACAACATCGCCTCGTCCTGAAAATGAAGAAGTCCTGGATTGGCGCCACCAATGTTAATTTCTTCGGATATGAAGTCCAACCTGGTTCTTGGGGCTTGTCCCAGAGCCGCCGCGATGCCATCACCGCAATGGTATTCCCAACAACCACAAAGATGATGCAAAGTTTCCTTGGTGCGGCAAATTTTTTCAACACACATATCCCTAACTACTCCACGTGGGCCTCCTCATTGTACGAATGCACCACAACTGCCTTCAACTGGGACGCAACCACATGGACTAAAGACTACAAGGCCATATTCGAAGTATTCAAAACAGCTCTGAAAGACTCTGCTACTCTCACTTTCCCAGACTACTCGCTTCCCTGGGTAATCAGATCAGACTCCTCCGACTACGCTGTCGGTGCGGTACTATTCCAAGTCTACACATCCCCTGACGGTACCTCTATCCATCAAGCAATAGCTTTTGCTTCCAAGAAGTATTCCGGGGCTGCCATAAATTGGGACACTTACAAACAGGAGGCTTACGCCCTGTTCTTTGCTGTATCCCAATTCAGTTACTACCTCCGAGGAAAAGAATTTCTGTTAGAAACAGATCACAGGAATTTGGTCTGGATAGAGTCAAGCCAGGTGCCTATCATCGTCCGGTGGCGTGTTCTACTCCAAAGTTTTGTTTTTCAACTTCGACACATCCCTGGTGTCGAAAACAAAGTCGCCGATTGGCTATCCCGCATGCACCCACTCCCGCTGTCTCCAACAATTACACTCGCCTCCGGGACCGCTTCCCCAAACTTAACATTACTAGAGATGTTTCACACAGTTCATGGTCACCGCTCACTCCATCATGGAGCTAAACGCACCTATCTTGCGCTGTGCAAGAGATTCCCAGGTCATGGCGTCCCACTCCGTGTGATCCAAGACATGGTATCTGAGTGTCCCCTCTGCCAGAAAGATCGCCTCCCTCTCCAGACGGTGCCGTTTCCATCGTCAACCCAGACCCTACTACATCAC
>JAYVUF010000073.1:0-2082 GCA_043788135.1 Actinomycetes bacterium | reverse complement strand
ATGAGTAACTTGCCATTAATTTCGTAAACGGTCATGTTGCGACCGATCTCGCCAAGGCCACCTAGCGCAACTATGCGCAGCGTCTTAGGTGCTAATTTGGCGGGATAGGGTAAATCGGGATGTGGGTGATTCATTGTTTAAGTACAACTCCGCCTTGTTGAAGGTCCTCCCGCAACTGCGCGATCTCCGCTTCGGTGGCATCGACAAGTGGTAAACGAGTAAATCCACCAGGTAGGCCCATCAATGTGAGCGCAGCCTTAGTCAATATCGCACCTTGAGTACGGAAGGTTCCGGTGAATACCGGTAATAATTCTTGATGAATCTCCAGTGCGCGTGGTGAGTCTCCCGAGAACCAGGCCTCCAGCATCGCCTTGAGTTGGTTTCCAACAGTGTGGCCACAAACAGATACGAATCCAACGGCACCCACACTCAGAAGCGGCAAATTGAGAGCGTCATCGCCAGAATAAACAGGTATACCTGTTCGTGCAATTACCCATGAAGTTGATGCTGGATTTCCTTTGGCATCTTTGAGGGCAACGATGTTCTTCACCTCTGCCAAACGGCAGATCGTCTCTTCCTCGATTGGTACACCAGTGCGTCCGGGAATGTCGTACATCATTATCGGTAGATCAGTTGCCGCAGCTACCGCCTTAAAGTGAGCTTCGATTCCAGCTTGCGGTGGTTTGTTGTAATACGGCGTCACAATCAGTAAGCCGTCGGCGCCAACCTCGGCACATCTCTTCGATTGCTCAACTGTGTAGGCGGTTTCATTGTCACCAGCGCCAGTTAATACCTTTACTCGATCTCCCACGACACTCTTCACGACTCGAATAATTTCGAGCTTCTCCGAAGTTTTAGTGGTTGGGGCCTCACCCGTTGTCCCATTTACCGCGATGGCATCGTGTCCGGTATTTGCTAAATGCTCGGCAATTGTGGCAACGCCATCCCAATCAATTGATCCATCGCGTTGAAATGGGGTCACCATCGCCGTAATTAAGCGGCCAAATGGCGCTTGAATCTGGGTCATCTGATGGTGCGGGCTGGACATAGCCATAACTCTATCGTGATTAAGGAGCTACTCGCCCTGACTTTTGGAACGCTTCGTGCGTAAGTGGCATCAGAGTTGCAAAATACTGCTCCATTTTCTCGGCCACCATCTCAATTTCCCGCTGCGGATAACTTGGAAAATGTGACCCTTCATGGGCTGTACGAAGTGATAAGAAATTCATCAGCGCCCGCGCGTTCATGGTTACATACATTGTCGAATAGAGACCTACTGGCAAGACCGCTCTGGCCACCTCGCGCGCTACCCCTGCATCAAGCATTTTCTTATAATTTTCATAGGCAACCGTGCAACTCTCTTTGATTGCATCCACAGTTATCTGATACTGCTCATCACTACCGTCAACAAATGTGTACGAACCCGCCTTACCAATCTGAACCAGCTTTCGCTCTTTACTTGGTATATAAAAATTTGGACGTAGTTCCCGATAGCGCCCGGATTCCTCGTTATACGATGCAATTCGATGGCGCATAAACTCTCTAAAAACAAAGATGGGGGCAGAGATAAAAAAAGTCATGGAGGTATGCTCGAACGGTGAACCATGGCGCTCGCGAGCTAGATAATTTATCAACCCTGCCGATCGAGATGCATCTGCATCAACCTCTAACAATGAATTCTCACCAGCAGTCGAAACACGAGCAGCCCAAATAACATCGGCATCACTGGCACTGGATTTGACGAGTTCGACGGTTACATCATCACGAAACTTAATCTCAAAGTGCTCGCTTTGTTCGGGGCTAGCTGGACTCTCAGAACTCATTGTCCGATTTTATCTATTGGTCTCCATCTGACTTGGGATTAAGGCAGAATATCGGCGTGTCAGTGAAGCGCGACTCCCTCAGTGTTGGTCTGGCAGTAGGGGCAGCAGGCGTGGCATTTGGAGCGGTGGCGGTCGCCGATCACTTCTCGGTAGCGCAGGCCTGCTTTCTCTCTTTCGTTCTTTTTTCTGGGGCATCTCAATTCTCCTTGGTGGCGGTGATGAGCTCTGGGGGAAGCCCCTTGAGCGCGATCGTCACCGG
>JAYVUF010000072.1:0-2478 GCA_043788135.1 Actinomycetes bacterium | reverse complement strand
GTCATGCATTCCAATAACGAGATTGGCACAATTCAACCGGTCGCAGAAGTGGTCGCGCTCGCCGGAGATATTCCGGTTCATACCGATGCGGTGCAAAGTTTTGGCAAGGTGCCTTTTGATTTTGCCCAGTTAGGTGCAACTTCAGCCACGATCAGCGCCCATAAAATAGGCGGACCGCTGGGAGTCGCCGCACTTATTCTTAAACGTGGCATCGACATCACCCCCGTGTTGCATGGTGGGGGACAGGAGCGCGATATCCGCAGTGGAACTTTGAACGCTCCCTCTATCGTTGCATTCGCCGTGGCAGCGCAGTGGGCGGCAAATCACAGGGAGGAGAATTTTGCCAAGGTCTCAGGGTTGCGCTCATTGTTAGCCAAGCGCGTCTTAGATGCAGTCCCTGACTCGCGCATCAACGGTAGTACGCTCGCCATGTTGCCGGGAATTCTCAACATTACCTTTCCGGGGACCGAAAGTGATTCCTTACTATTGATGCTCGATACCGCTGGAATTGCCTCCTCTACCGGCTCTGCCTGCAGTGCGGGAGTGCAACGCCCTAGCCATGTGCTGCTCGCCATGGGATTGGAGGAGCGCGAGGTACGTGCTTCGTTACGCTTCTCTCTAGGTACTTCTACTACCGAAGCGGAGATCAACTTGGTAGGCGAGGTTATTGCCGGTGTGGTGGCGCAAGTGCGTGCCGCCTATAAATCAAGTAATGGGGCTCGTCAATGAAAGTAATTGCCGCTATGAGTGGAGGCGTTGATTCCGCTGTCGCTGCTGCGCGCGCCGTTGATGCTGGCCACGAGGTCATAGGAGTTCATCTAGCTCTTTCGAGTAATCCGCAGAAGTATCGTTCTGGCGCACGCGGTTGTTGCACTATCGAAGATTCCCACGATGCCAGGCGGGCAGCTGACATGATCGGTATTCCTTTTTATATATGGGATATGGCTGAGGAGTTTCATGCCGGGGTGGTTGAGAATTTTATTGAAGAGTATGCACAAGGGCGCACTCCTAACCCTTGCTTGCGTTGCAACGAGAAGATTAAGTTTGAAGCAGTTCTCGATCGTGCCAGCGCGTTAGGTTACGACGCGGTTGCGACGGGTCACTATGCAATCATGAGAGAGAGTGAGATCGGTCGCACTTTGCATCGCGCGGTAGATCCGCTTAAGGATCAGTCTTACGTTCTGGCAGTGCTCAATACCCGGCAATTAGCGGGCGCTAATTTTCCGCTAGGAGACACTAAGAAAGAAGACGTGCGCAAAGAGGCTAAGGCGCGTGGTCTTTATGTCGCAAATAAACCGGACAGCCATGACATCTGTTTTATTCCTTCTGGCAATAACGCTGGCTGGTTGCGCGATCGCTTGGGGAGTGAAGCAGGTCCGATTGTTGATCAAGAAGGCGTGCAAGTAGGTGAACACCAAGGGGCTTACACCTACACCATCGGTCAACGGCGCGGTCTGGGCTTAAGCGTTCCTGCTGCCGGGGGAGTCCCTCGGTATGTATTAAAAATTGAACCCAAGACAAATACCGTCGTGGTTGGCACCAAAGATGCGCTGGCGGTCACTACCATCACCGGTGAATCACCAATCTGGTGTGGTGTGCCCCCAGTTGTAAATACTGAACATCGCGGCTTTGCTCAGATCCGCGCACATGGTGCACCACTACCTTGCACCTATACGACGGCTGCCAACACAATTATCGCGGTACTCGATGAACCACTACTTGGGCTCGCAACTGGTCAAGGGCTTGTTATTTACGATGGAGACCGGGTCGTCGGCTCCGCTACAGTCAGTGCAACGCTGTAGTTTTGCATATGTCAGCTAATTTTATTGAGGAGATCGCCGAGCAGATTGCCGCACTAGCGGAGGAGTTACGCGACCACCAATTTAAATATTACGTTCTTGATAAACCGACCATCAGTGATGCGGAATTTGATCGCAAACTTAAAGAGCTAAAAGCGGTTGAGGATAAATATCCCCAATATCGCTCTGCGGAATCTCCTACGCAAATAGTTGGTGGAGGCTTTGCAACTGGGTTTGAGGCGCGCGATCATCTCGAGAGGATGACCTCTCTCGATAATGTATTTGGCTTGGAGGAACTCCAGACTTGGTTTGAGCGCATCGAAAAAGCTGTAGTAAAAAATACTTGGCTCTGCGAAGTGAAAGTAGATGGACTCGCTATTAATCTCTTGTATCGCGATGGAAAGTTGGTACAGGCGCTTACCCGTGGAAATGGCACCACTGGTGAAGATGTAACGCTGAACATAAAGACCATAGAAGTGATTCCACATGAGTTAAGCGGAACTAAAATTCCTACCCTGCTAGAAGTCCGTGGCGAAGTGTTCTTCCCCATCGCAGCATTTAACGATTTTAATGAGGAGATTCAAGAGTCTGGTAAGTCGGCCTTCGCTAATCCTCGCAACGCCGCCGCAGGTTCATTGCGCCAGAAAAACCCGCGCATTACTGCCAGCAGGCCACTCTC
>JAYVUF010000071.1:0-8978 GCA_043788135.1 Actinomycetes bacterium | reverse complement strand
AGATCAAGCGCGCCTAATGGTTCATCTAAAAGTAGAACCTTAGGTTCATTGACCAACGCGCGCGCCAGAGCAACTCTTTGACGCTGACCTCCCGATAATTGTCCGGGCTTGCGCGATTCGTATCCTTCCAGCTTGACCCGTTGCAACGCTTTGCGAGCCCGCATTACACGTTCTTCCTTCGCAACCTTCTTAACCTTCAAACCATATTCCACATTTTCCAATACCGTCATATGTGGAAATAACGCGTAATCTTGAAAAACAGTATTGACATCGCGGTTAAAAGGAGGCGTTCGACTTACATCGACTCCATCGATTTCGATAGATCCAGAGTCTGGCAATTCAAAGCCTGCTATCAATCGCAGTACCGTAGTCTTACCGGAGCCACTAGGTCCGAGCATCGCAAAAAATTCGCCATCTGCGACCTCTAAATTAACCCCGTCTACCGCTTTAATGTCGCCAAAACTCTTGGCAACATTAGTCAGACGAATTGCCGTGGACACTTTTCTATTGTAGGCGGTTCCACACAAAAATCTAACTATTAATGAAAAATAATTAGTTTCCGTTAACCGAAGATGATCCCGAACTCTCGTTATCACTAATGGTCGTTTTCTGGATTTGAATCAAGAACTCGACGTTGGATTTGGTTCCTTTCATCTTGTCAAGCAAGAGCTCAAGGGCTTGCTGCGACTCCAGGGCATGCAATACTCGACGTAAGCGCCAGACGATATTGAGTTCCTCCTTACCCATCAAAATCTCTTCTTTACGGGTTCCAGATGCATCGACGTCAACTGCTGGGAAAATACGCTTATCAGCGAAGCGGCGATCGAGTTTAAGTTCCATATTTCCGGTGCCTTTGAACTCTTCAAAAATAACTTCGTCCATCTTTGATCCAGTTTCAACGAGTGCAGTTGCAAGGATCGTAAGTGATCCACCATTTTCGATGTTTCGAGCGGCACCAAAGAACTTCTTAGGTGGATATAGCGCTGCTGAGTCCACTCCGCCAGACAAGATACGTCCCGATGCAGGAGCGGAAATGTTATAGGCACGACCTAAGCGGGTTATTGAATCAAGAAGCACAACTACATCATGACCCATTTCGACCAAGCGTTTGGCACGCTCAATCGCGAGTTCAGCCACGCTAGTGTGGTCATCGGCCGGGCGATCAAATGTGGAAGCAATCACTTCTCCCTTCACGCTGCGCTGCATGTCAGTCACCTCTTCTGGGCGTTCATCAACGAGAACGACCATCAAGTGAACTTCTGGATTATTAGTTGTAATTGCATTCGCGATCGCTTGCAGAACCATCGTCTTACCCGCCTTCGGAGGCGAGACGATCAGACCGCGCTGACCCTTACCGATTGGCGACACCAAATCAATAACCCGGGTAGTCAAGATGTTTGGTTCAGTCTCCAAGCGCAGACGCTCCTGTGGATAGAGAGGAACCAGTTTTGCGAAGTCGACGCGATCACGAGCGGCCTCTGGCTCGAGGCCATTGACGGCATCGAGACGGATGAGTGCATTGAACTTCTCTTTACGTTCACCTTCACGAGGTTGGCGAATCTGACCTGTGATGACATCACCTTTACGTAATCCGTAACGACGAATCTGTTGCAGTGAAACATATACATCGTTTGGTCCAGCGAGATAACCCTGGGTACGAATGAATGCATATGAATCCAAAATGTCGAGAAGGCCACCCACTGGAAGTAGGACATCATCCTCTGAAAGTTGTACTTCTCTCTCTTGACGTTCGCCGCGTTCGCGGGTGCGATTTCTATCGTTTCTATCGTTTCTATCGCCGCGATCATTGCGGCTACTGCGATCATTACGGCTACCACGATCATTACGGCTACCACGATCGCTGCTAGCCCCAGTGCGTTCGTTGAAGTCTCTACGTTGCGACTCCGAACTTTCGCTTCCGGCGTTGGACTCTTGCTCTGGTGCGTCGCCTTCATCGTTACCATCAAAGTTATCTTCATCCTCAGAATCTTTGCCAGAATCTTTGCCAGAATCTTTTGGATCTGATTTTTTGGAGACTTTATTCTTTTTATTGCGCGCCTCTTGCCGTTCTAAACGACGGGCTTCGCGTTCGGCTTTCGCCGCTTCCCTATTGGCTGCTTGGAGGTCGGCGATAGATTGTATTAAATCGGCCTTACTCATTTTGGTAGCGCCATCAATGCCTAGCTGGCCAGCAACTTTTTTCAGTTCTGGGAGGAGCATTGCAGAAAGTTCACCTGCAGCTTTTGCCGGGCGGTCTTTAGTAGTTGTTTCGCTCATTATTATTATTTAATTCCATTTTCTGTTATTTATTTCCTACCCTGACGATGGTTCCCTTGTGGACTCTTCGGTGGTCAACCTCAAAAATTTTGAAGTAGTTCCCAGGTTAGATTTTTTTATTGTGGCTCTTCATTTTCGCTGGTCGGGTATATTTCTGCCGATCTTGCACGGACTTATCCGATGGATTAAAAGTATCACACAGGTTGTGATAACCCAAAACCAGATATCCCCAAACCCGGTGGCCCGGTCTACTCAACGCCGGAGCGTGAAATGGCCAATTCATTGGCTACAAACCCATCTTCGGCCGCATTGAGGATTTCCTGCACATTACCTCCAGATTCGGTGGTGAGGACGAGCACCGAAGGCCCAGCGCCAGAGATGGTGGCTGCCACCCCGGCAGTGCGTAACTTTGTTACCAGGGCCATCGATTTTGAAAAGGCGGAAGATCGATAATTTTGATGTAGATAGTCCTCAGTTGCGGTGAGCAGGAGATCTGGTCTAGTCGATAGCGCAACGGTTAATAGGGCAGTACGTGATGAATTAAGAACTGCATCACCATGTGGAACGGACTCAGGCAACAACTTGCGCGCCTTGGTAGTCGCAAGGTGGGTCTGCGGAATAAATACGATTGCCTTAATCTCTGAATGGACCGGGATACTTACCGCTCTTCCAGTATTCACTCCATAAATATTTTCAATCCATGAAATTGTTGCTCCACCAAAAATCGCTGCTCCCACGTTATCTGGGTGGCCTTCAAGATCGGCCGCCAAAAACATCATCTCATCGAGAGACATAAGTTGATCACCACCGAGTACCAATTCACGCGCTAAGGCCAGACCACCAACTATCGCCGAAGCAGATGATCCAAGTCCGCGCCCATGTGGTGTCACATTTAGCGCGCGCAGAGCAATGCCTCGGGGTTTTTGGCCCATAAATTCGAAACCGCGCAACATAGATTTAATCACCAAATGATTTTTATCTTTTTTGACGTCTGCCGCGCCTTCGCCTGATACATCAACATCAAAGATAGCTTCATCAAGTATTTGCGCCGCATATCGATCTCGCATATCCAGGGCTAAACCAAAAGAGTCAAAACCAGGTCCTAAATTTGCACTCGTAGCCGGAACGCTTACTTGCGCCATCTGGGCTTTGAAAGTCAGACGCTGGGCGGACATTAACTTAGACCCATCGCAACTGCGGCTTCTTTGAGATCGACAGGAATTACTATCGGGGCAGCAGCTCCTTCTAAAATCCACTGCACATCTTTTAGGCCATTTCCAGTAACAGTAATTACAAATTTCTTTTTTTTAGGAAGAAGGCCTTGTGATTGCTTTTTAAAAAGCCCAGCAATTCCTGCAGCGCTAGATGGTTCGATGAAGACTCCCTCTTTAGCTGCAATTAAACGATAGGCCGTAAGAATTTCTTCATCTGTTACCGAGTCGATGAGTCCACCAGAATTATCACGTGCATCAATTGCTTGCTGCCACGAAGCTGGATTGCCAATTCTTATTGCGGTGGCGATGGTCTCTGGGTGGGTAACTATCTCTCCGCGCACGATTGGCGCCGCGCCAGCAGCTTGAAAACCCCACATAATTGGTAACTTTGTCGCAATATGGGCAGCAAAATATTCGTTATAGCCTTTCCAGTATGCAGTGATATTTCCCGCGTTACCAACTGGCAAGACATGGTAATCCGGTGCATCTCCCAACATATCTACGATTTCAAAAGCGGCAGTCTTTTGTCCTTCGATGCGGAACGGATTGACCGAGTTCACGAGCGCTACCGGATAATTATTCGCCAAATCCCGCGCCAACTTTAAACAGTCATCAAAGTTACCTTCTACTTGAAGCAAGGTTGCCCCATGCGCGATCGCTTGAGCTAACTTACCCATCGCAATTTTGCCTTGTGGGACAAGGACTACCGGAGTCATTCCCGCCTTGGTGGCATAAGCCGCAGCGCTCGCTGAGGTATTGCCTGTGGATGCACAAATGACTGCCTTTGCACCTTCTTCAGCTGCCTTAGAAATCGCCATTGTCATTCCGCGGTCTTTGAAAGATCCAGTGGGGTTGACGCCTTCGACCTTTAACCAAATTTCATTTCCGAGCATCTCTGAGAGAACTCGTGCTGCTACTAGAGGAGTTCCACCTTCACCGAGCGTTATGACTGGAGTTTTACTTGAGACCGGGAGGCGATCGCGATACTCATCGATAACCCCGCGCCACTGATGTGCACCACTCGATGCCTTGGCAAACAAACCCATTAGACCAACCCCTCAACTCGAATAACACTCACAACTCGCTGCACTACCGCAAGTTCTCGGAGATCTTTAACAGTATTCGCCAGAGACTCTTCGGTGGCAATGTGCGTTAAAACGACTAGCTCTGCATCACCGCCACGACCTTCTTGACGTACCGTCAGAATCGAAACGTTATTTTTTGCAACAGTGCTTGCAACTGAGGCAAGTACACCAGGAACATCCGCTACATCCATACGAATTAAATAACGAGTGTGGCTTACTCCAATAGGCGCGATATCCAAATCGGCATAGTCAGTCTCTGTGGGTCCAAGACTTCCCTCATTGCGATTACGAGCAACCGCAACTAGATCTCCCAAAATAGCTGATGCTGTCGGTATTCCACCAGCGCCACGTCCATAAAACATGAGTTCGCCAGCAGACTCACACTTTACGAATACTGCGTTAAATGCTTCCCGCACTGAAGCAAGAGGGTGCGTAATAGGGATCATTGTTGGGTGTACTCGGACGGATATCGTTTCTTCTTCACTTCCATGGAGTTCGTTTGCTTCTGCAATCGCCAGCAATTTGATGACAAATCCCATCGCCTTCGCCACACTTACATCATCCGCAGTGATGGCGCGAATACCCTCCCGGTAGACATCTTCATCAGTCACCTGAGTATGGAAAGCCAGGCCAGCCAGGATTGCTGCCTTAGCGGCTGCATCAAAGCCATCAACATCGGCAGTGGGATCCGCTTCTGCATATCCGAGCGCTTGGGCTTCGAGCAGAGCACCTTCAAAGGAGGCACCGGTCTCATGCATCTTGGTCAAAATATAATTGGTTGTTCCATTGATAATTCCCATGACTCGTTCAACGTGATCTCCGACCAAACTCTCAGCAAGCGGACGGAGAATTGGAATAGCCCCCGCGACTGCGGCTTCGTAATAAAAATCTACATCTGCTAAATCTGAGGCATGGAATAATTCAGCTCCATATTTTGCTAAGAGCGCCTTGTTTGCAGTGACCACCGCCTTACCATTTGCCATCGCAGTGAGGATAAGCGATCGAGCAGGTTCAATTCCGCCCATGACTTCAATTATTAAATCAATCTCGGGATCACTAACAACGGAATTAGCATCATCGGTGAATAACGTTCGATCAAGTCCAGGGCGCGGAAGGTTTAAGTCCCGCACTGCAATTTTTGCAATCACCAACCCAACTCCAGCTCGAGCCGCCAGGTCCACTTGATTTGCCACCATCAAGCGAGCTACTTCTGCGCCAACGATTCCAGCACCGAGCAAACCAACGCGCAATACGCGATCCTCGCTCATCTATTCACATCCTCTAATTAATAACAAGAGTAACTCAGTCAGAAACCGATTTATTCACCGCCGTGGAGGCTAAGTATCTCAAAAAAATTAGATTTCTAACGCCAATAAATCATCAATACTCTCGCGCCGCACAATTACACGCGCTTTACCATCGAGAACTGATACTACTGCGGGGCGCGGAGTATGGTTGTAATTGGAGGACATACTTCGGCCATAAGCCCCTGTGGCTGGAATTGCTAGTAGATCTCCTATTTGAGTATCTGCAGAAAGTTGAATTTCGCGAATTAAAATATCGCCGGTCTCACAGTGCTTGCCCACTACGCGACTATTGAGGGTGGGACCGAGAGGCAATCGATTGGCAATAATGGCTAAATATTCCGCTCCATAGAGAGCTGGGCGAATGTTATCGCTCATGCCTCCATCCACTGCGATATATCGCCGTACATCACCATTTTCCAACTCAACCTGCTTAGTGGTACCCACCGTGTAAAGAGTTGTTGTTGAGGGTCCCACAATCGCACGACCCGGTTCAATAGATATAACTGGAATTCTTATTCCTGCACTTGCGCACTCACTTTTAACCACTTTCGCCAGCTCATTTAATACGCGGAGAGGATTAAGGGTTGTTTCTCCCGTGACATAGGCAATTCCATAACCGCCTCCTAAATCCAATTCCGGTAATTCTTCCCGGTATACATCTTTGTAGCGAGCTAGTAACCCAATGAGTCTCTTTGCTGCGAGCGCAAAGCCCTCACTTTGAAATATTTGAGAACCAATATGAGAATGTAATCCGACTAAGTTCATGGAACTTTCATTTCGAATTGCCGAAATAGCGTCCCAAGCCGCACCGCTAGCTAGAGAGAATCCAAATTTTACATCTTCGTGAGCAGTTGAGATGAATTCATGTGTATGTGCTTCAACTCCAGGGGTTACACGAATCAATACCCGTTGCACTTTTCCTAACTCTTTAGCAATAAGAGCAACTCGAACTATCTCATCAAATGAATCAATCACGATCGTGCCTACGCCCAGTAAAATTCCACTTCGTATTTCAGATTCAGATTTATTGTTTCCATGCATTTCAATACGGTTAGCTGGAAATCCAACCGCCTGCGCAACGGCCAGTTCTCCTCCAGTGCATACATCAAGGCCAATGCCTACTTCATCTACCCAGCGGACAATCTCTTTTGCAATGAAGGATTTTGCGGCGTAATACACGGTACCTGTTTGTTCTTCAAAGCTAGCGCTAAGAGCGCTCTTCCATTCTGTAGCTCTAGCGAAGAAATCCTTTTCATCAATTACAAAAAGTGGGGTACCGAATTCTAGGGCGAGCTCGGCTGCGCTCACTCCCCCAATGGTTAAATGATCCACCTCAAAGCGAGATTCTAATGAAAATATGGCAGGTTCAAAGACGCTCATGGCTACATCTTTTCGGGAGCGTTAACACCGAGTAAGGCTAGCGAATTTGCAATGACGCGCGCGGTGGCACTGCAAAGGGTTGCGCGAGCACGATGCAAATCTGTGGCGCTTTCCTCCCCCATGGGAAGGACTCGACATTCAGCGTAAAAACTGTGATAAATACCGGCTAGCTCTTCGGCATAACGGGCTATTCGGTGCGGTTCACGAAGTTCTGCCGCACCCGCCACTACCCGTGGGAACTCGGCCAAGGCCCCAATGAGATCTTGTTCGCGTTCGTTCTGGAGTAACTCTGGAAAAATGTGATCCGCCCCAAATGAAATGCCCAACTCTTGGGCATTTCTGAGAACGGCGCAAATACGAGCATGCGCATATTGCACATAGTAAACGGGATTCTCGTTGGTGCGACTACGCAATACATCTATATCCATGACCATGGGTGTATCTACTGGATAACGAATCAGGGTATATCGGGCGGCATCTACTCCTACCTTTTCAACAAGTTCTTCTAAAGTAATGATGGTCCCCGCTCGCTTACTCAATTTGAGCTCTGCGCCGTTCTCCATGATCTTGACCATCTGCCCGATGAGAATTTCAATGTTGTACTGCGGATCATCCCCCGCGCAAGCTGCGATCGCTTTTAGGCGATTGACATACCCATGGTGATCAGCTCCCAGCATGTATATGCAAACATCAAAACCACGTTCGCGCTTACTAATGTAATAGGCAGAATCTGAGGCAAAATAGGCAAAAGTGCCATCTGATTTGATCATGACGCGATCTTTATCATCACCGAAATCAGTGGTGCGAAGCCAGGTAGCTCCACCCTCCTCGAAGACGTGTCCCTTCGTTCTCAATCGATCGAGGCAATGGTTAAAAAAACCATTTTCATATAACGATTTCTCGGAGAACCAAACGTTAAAATGGGTTCGAAATCCACTCAAAACTCTTTGCTGTTCAGCCAATTGCAGTGCGTAACCAGCATCCTGAAACGCGGCCGAGCCCTCACTCTCTGGAAGTTCGACAAAGTTGGGGTGTAACTCTTTGATCTCTCTGGCAAGAACATTTATGTATTCACCGTGATAGCCATCCTCTGGAACTGGCATACCTCTTGCCGCAGCACGCAACGAGGCACCAAAAAGTTCCATCTGATTTCCACGGTCGTTGATATAAAACTCCCGGGTGACTTTTGCTCCCGCAGCCGTTAAGAGTCGTCCCAAAGCATCCCCGACAGCAGCCCATCGAGTATGACCAAGATGCAAAGGTCCAGTGGGATTTGCGCTGATAAATTCCAGGTTGATGCTGACTCCCTCGAGGCTGGAACCCTGGCCAAAGGCCTCTCCCTCTCGAAATATCGTGGAGATGATCTCCCCCTTCGCTGCCCTAACGAGGGTGATGTTTAGAAAGCCGGGGCCTGCGATATCAACACTGGTCAATGAGCCGTTGATGTGGAGATCGGCTAGGAGATTTGTGCGAATTAATTCTGCGAGCGCCCTCGGGTTCAACCCTGAACTCTTAGATAAAACTAGGGCGATAGATGTTGCATAGTCTCCGTGCTCTCGGTTCTTTGGTCTGTCAAGGAGAACCTGCTCTGGAAGCGTTAACTCGTTAGGAAGATCTCCAGAAGCAAGCGCGAGCGACAAGGCGCGTAGCACTGCTGCCGCTACTTGCTCCCTTATCGCCATTAACGTCGACATCGCTTCCGTATCTCCCGTCAT
>JAYVUF010000070.1:0-2194 GCA_043788135.1 Actinomycetes bacterium | reverse complement strand
GACCTAGCTACTTTGCCGCAGGACACTACAGCATTTACATCGCAGGAGAGTTTGCCGGACGGATTTTCAGCAATCTTGATAGCGTCGTAGGAGAGAACTAAGGAGGCGATGAGGCTTAAGATTGAAGAGACCAGCATCGCTATGTAGGTCTTTCTGTAGGCTCTTAGTCGCTCCAAGGTCCCAATTTCACTCATGAAAGAACTTTACTGGTTTTTCTTAAAATCGGCTCGAACAATTAATTGCGTAACTTCATTCAATTAATTGCGTAACTTCATTCAATTTGATCCGAGATGAGGCTAATCTCACTATCGTGAAAACAATACTTGATGCAATTGGAAACACCCCTCTGATCAACATCGAAGGCATCTATGTAAAAATGGAGTACCTCAACCCGTCGGGATCAGTTAAAGCGCGAATAGCAAAATACATGATCGAGCGAGCTGAGCGAGAAGGATTACTTCAACCCGGTGACACAATCGTGGAGGCTAGTAGTGGCAACACGGGTAATGCGATGTCGATGGTGGCGGCAGTTAAGGGATACAAAATGTTGGTGGTTATGCCCGAAGGTTTGAGCCCAGAACGCACGGCGATCTCTCAGGCTTTCGGAGCCGAGGTCCGTACCCTGGGTGACTTTCATGTAAACAAAGCACTAGAAGAGGTTCGTCGCCTGGCGGCAGAACCAGGGTTTTATGCACCACAACAGTTTGATAGCGAATGGAATGTGATCGAAAATCAAGAATGGCTCGGCGCAGAGATTTTGGCTGAACTTCCAGATCAACCCGATTTATTGATATCGGGAGTGGGTACCGGCGGAACCTTGGTCGGAGTCGGCCGCGCCTTCAAAGCGGTAAACCCGAACGCCAAGAGTTACGCACTTGAGCCATCCGAATCTTGCACCATCGCCTGCAGTGAAGTCGCCAAGCACCTAATTGAAGGGATATCAGATGGTTTTGTCCCTGGGATTATTGAACGCCATGCCAAGGAGATTGATGGATTCGTGCATATTCATTCACATGACGCGGTGGCCGAGACGAGAAGGCTTGCCAGAACCCATGGCATATTCGTCGGACCATCTTCTGGGGCCCACCTGCTCGCGGCGAAGAAATTGAAAGAGGAGTTGGGCGCCAAGACTGTTGTGACCATCTTTTGTGATGAAGGAGAGAAGTACATAGCCGACTATTGGTTAAATATTTGAATTACCGCTACTAGTAAATAGCCCTTCCAGCAGTTATCTGCTGGAAGGGCTATTTACTTTTTTATTTACTTTACTTGGATGCGATAGCTGAAATTTCGAACTCTAGTTTTACATTCTCAGAAACTAGCAATCCGCCAGCTTCGAGAGCAGCGTTCCACGTGAGACCGAAATCCTTACGGTTTATTTCAGCGGCGCCTTCAAATCCAAAACGAGCATTGCCATATGGATCAGTTGCAGTTCCGGTATATTCGAACTCAATCGCAATGGGCTTGGCTACATCCTTGATCGTGAGAATTCCTGTAACGGCAACTTTCGCAGCGCCAACATCTTTGATAGAGGTTGAGGTGAAAGTGATTTTTGGAAAGTTAGATACATCAAAGAAATCTGGGGATTGCAAGTGAGCGTCACGGTCTGAATTACGGGTATCGATAGAACTCGCTGCAATTTCAATGGATAGGGAAGCGGCGCCATCGGCAACAGTTCCCACGCCAGAGAATTCATTAAATGAGCCTCGCACTTTGGTAACCATGGCATGGCGTGCGCTAAAGCCCACACGACTATGGGTTGGATCGATTGTGAATGTTCCTGTTGGTAATTCTGAAAGTACAGACATGATGTTCCTTTGCTCGGTGTAGTTATCACTCCCTGTGAACTAATTGAATTGTAAACTAAGGTAGTTGAAACTTCAATAAAATAGCCAGGCAGGACGATTCCCACCCGGCTATCTCTGCAAGATTTTACAAATCCCTACATTGGGAGGGTTTCAAATATTCTTACCCCCGCTGCATTTGGACAACTCTTTGCAAGTGCTACTGCTTCGCCGATGTCGTTGGCGTTAATTAGGGAGTAACCCCCGACCAAATCCGTGAAAGAGGTTAGTTCACTTGATTCTGCACCTTTGACCAGAGTCCCACCTTGGATTGGGTTTCCTACATCCACCAAATGTTGACCGATGGAACCAAACCAAGCCATCCATTCGTCCATAGCGTCTGTTCCCTC
>JAYVUF010000069.1:0-4501 GCA_043788135.1 Actinomycetes bacterium | reverse complement strand
GAGCACGCCTATCGGGTTGAGATCAAAGGGGCGAGTAAGCACTATGGTGCGCTCAAGGCGCTCAACAACTTTGATCTCACCATCGAACCCGGCACTTTTACTGTGCTTCTCGGACCATCTGGTTCCGGCAAGTCAACGCTGATTCGATCCATTGCCGGCATCGAACGATTGGATTCAGGCTCGATTACTTTCGGTGATCGTGTCGTTGCTGATAATAGATTTCATATGGCGCCCGAAAAGCGTGACTTGGCAATGGTTTTCCAAGATTATGCACTCTGGCCACATATGACTTCATTTGAAAATGTCGCATATGCGTTGAAGCGCCGCAATCTTGATTCAACTGAAGTTTCCCGTCGTGTCAATGAAGCGTTGGAGCGAGTAGGGCTGTCGACTAAGAGTCCAAACTACCCGTTTCAACTTTCGGGGGGAGAGCAACAGCGAGTGGCACTGGCTCGTGCCATTGTTGGGCGTCCCTCTCTTCTTCTCTTTGATGAACCGCTCTCGAATCTTGATGCGGATTTGCGAGAGCGTCTACGCGTAGAGATTGCCACTTTAACCCGCGAAATTGGTGCAACCGCTTGCTACATTACTCACGATCAGTCGGAAGCTTTTGCTCTGGCAGATCAGATCGGTGTTCTGCGCGCTGGCGAACTACAACAGATCGCTGCACCCGAAGAGATCTATCGCCAACCTACCAACCGCTTTGTGGCAGCTTTTACCGGAATCTCAGGAAGTTTTCTAGGTACGGTAGTCGAGTCCCATCATCACGAAGTCAAAGTGCAATTAGGTGGTAAAAAACTCGAGTGCCGCACTCCTGGAATATTGAAAGTGGGGACTAGCGTAGAAGTTTTGATTCGTCCAAGTGCCACCAGCCTTAGTCACCATCACTCGAACTCGCTCTCAGCAATCGTTCTAGATGTCGCTTACCGCGGGCGCGGGTATGAACACGTGGTGGAATGCGAATTTGGGGTGATCTCCAGCGTTTTTGCTAACGAATCTACTTCGCGAGGTTCTAGAGTTGAGATCTATATTGATCCTCACAACTGTCTGGCTTTTCCTAGCGAGAAATGCGCAACAGATTTCGTGGAAATTCCCGAATTTATCTTCAGTAAGTAATCAATTCTTAGGAGTATATAAAAATGCAAGGAACATCTATAGCGCTTTTCCTCTCCGTCTTCTTTGCATGTGCGGTTGAAGCGGTTGAAGCGGTGACGATCGTATTGGCCGCAGGCACTGCCCGTGATTGGAAATCAGCTTGGCGGGGAGTGATCGCGGGGCTCTTGACCCTGACACTCATTATCGCCGCCTTCGGTCCAGCCATCTCGCATTTACCTATCTCATTCTTGCGTATAGTTGTTGGAGGCTTGCTTTTGGTTTTTGGACTTACTTGGTTGCGCAAGGCGATCTTGCGTTCAAGTGGTTACAAGGCGCTTCATGACGAAGAGAAGATTTTTCAAGAAGAGATGGAAGCGGCCCGCCTTGCCGCAAAAGAGACTCGCCATGGCGTTGCAGATTGGTACGCATTCACACTTTCCTACAAAGGCGTTCTTCTTGAAGGTTTAGAAGTTGCATTTATCGTTCTTACCTTTGGAACTATCCAAAAGCGAGTGGGTTTAGCCTCTATCGCCGCATTGGCCGCAGTTGCGATAGTGACCGCCACGGGTTTTGCACTTCGCGCTCCCCTCGCCAAGGTGCCAGAGAACACTATGAAGTTTGGTGTCGGAATCTTGCTAACCGCATTTGGAATTTTCTGGGGAGCTGAAGGTTCGGCTGGTGCTAACAAGAAGTGGCCTGGTGACAATTGGGCGGTGCTAGGACTTATTGTTGGAGTTGCAATCTTTTCCTTCATGATGGTGCAGATTCTTAAATCAGTTCGTGCCAAGCCACGTGTGGCGGTTGCAGCACGACCGTCGACCCAGAACTTTGCACCCTCCGCGCCAGAACACGGGAAGGTTGTTAAAAATCTGATTGCATTTGGCCATTTCTGGGTTGATTTCATCGTTGGAGATGATTGGAGAATTGCGGCGGGAATCGTGATCTCATTCATTCTTACCGCTCTCATCAAAGTATCTGTAGTGACCTGGAGCACGGTTCCGGTTTTTGTTGGAATCTTCTTGGCCTACAGCCTCTCGCGGGTTGTACGGAGCACGCAGTAGCCACAAATACTTCCCGCATCATAGCGGCGCAAGGAGTTAGGGCCTTCGCCTACGGCTTCACTTCCATTCTGCTGGGCCATCTACTTGCAAAATCCCGTGCATCAACTCTAGAAGTTGGTTTGGTGCTGAGCTCTGTGGTGCTTGGAGCGGCTCTTAGTTCGCTGCTCTTATTGCGATTTGGTTATCGCATCGGACAGGTGCGAGCTTACAAGTGTGTGTATGCGCTACTCGCAGGGTCGGGTTTGATTATTGCTCTACACCCAGATCCATGGACAATTGCTCTGGTCGGACTCACGGGGGTGCTATCTACCGATGCCAATGACAACGGACCCGCCACAACACTCGAGCAGGCGATGCTGGCGGGAGAAAACCACAGCAGCAGGTTTGCGACCATCTTTGGTCGTTATAACGGCGTGGCCGCAACATGTGGTGCGTTCGGTGCACTTACTCAAGGATGGCTAAGTCACCTTCCTAGGTTTAATACCACGTATGTTGGTTTTCTGGTCTTGATTCCTGTAGGAGCAATCGGTTGGTGGTTGGCACATTCACTCGAGCTTCCCGAAGCTCCAGTGAACGGTGGTCAGAGTCGCAGTTTAAAAAATTCTCCAGCACGAGGGCGCATCATCCAACTCTCCACCCTCTTCGCCTTTGACTCCGCAGCTGGTGGATTGACTTCATCTGCCTGGCTCTCCTATTACTTAACTAGCAGGTATCACGCTTCCGCGGCTTTGTTGGGTTACCTCTTCTTTATCTTTGCGATACTAAGTGCGATTAGTATGTTTTTGGCTCCTATCGTGGCGGCACGAATTGGCTTGGTTATCACTATGGTGACCACCCACCTCGCAAGCAATTGCTTCTTCATCATTGCGGCTTTCTGCGGCGATTTAAAGATCGCTGTATTTTTTTTGATGTTGCGAGCTTCGCTCTCACAGATGGATATACCTACTCGGCAAGCTTTGATAATGGCTGTTGTGCCGAAAGAGAATCGAATGGCTGCTGCTGCGATGACAAATGCTGCTCGCTACTCGGTTCGACCAATGGCGCCAACTATTAGTGCTGCCCTACAGCACATTGCACTGAGTGCCCCGTTGGTTGTCGCTGGTTCGGTTAAATTAATCTACGACATCGCAATTTTGATTTGGGCCAAGAAAGGCAGATACCTCACCCAAACTATTAACTAGTTGAGATGAGGTATCGCTCGTGTGGGCGATTAAATTTTATCCGCGGATCTTCTTGGTAAACCAGGCATTGACTTCACCCTCTAACGGGCCCCAGAAATATGGATCAAGTGATTGGTAAGTCGTGGGTAGAGAGCCGGCACCAGCAAGTGGTGAAACTCCAGAGATGATTGGCCAATAGAGAGAATCTCCTCGTGGATCTCCAGTCTGCATCACTGCTTGGCCAGCGGGTGAGAGAACATAATCAATGAATTTCTTGGCTTCTGCTTGTTCTGCTGCCGGTGCACCCTTGTCGATTCCGATCACGCTGGGTAGGAGTGTGGACTTAGCAAGGTAGAGAACCTTTGGCGTAAAGCCAGCGACTGGAACCTTTGCAAGCTTCAGAACTTCACCTTGGGCTGCTGAAGATTGAATCAATCCCATGTTAATGACTCCAGTTTCAAGAGCGTGCAAGGTGTCGCCGTTGGTGTTGTTAATCACGAGTCCATTCGCTTTGAGTTTGGTCAAGAACGCTTCGCCAGGCTTAAGCGACTTGCCACCAAATTGATTCATGAGACCAGCAATAAATGGGAATGTTGGTCCTGATTGATTTGGATCATTCATTCCGAGTTGACTCTTATACATTGGTTTCAGAAGATCGAGATAGGTCTTGGGAACGGTTGCGACCTTGGCTGAGTTGTAAATTAAGGCCGCCATTGTGGTCAACCCTGTTGGAATGTAGGAGTGATCGGCAGGTAACACAGAATTACCGGCTGCTGTGAAAGAGGCCCTTGGTGTGAAGGGAAGAAGTTCTCCTTCTTTGTCGAGCGCCGCGAATGCAGTCGAGCCATCTACCCAGAGGATTCCAAATTGTGGATTGCTCTTTTCGGCAGAAACCTTGGCGAGCAGAGGACCAGTGCTGTCGTCATGCACAACTGTCTTAATTCCTGTGGCTTTAGTGAAGGCATCTGCTGCAACTTGATCATATCCTTCTGCTGCATAAATTATGAGTGTAGTTTTAGTGGTTGATGCTTCTGATGGTGCGATTGCTGATGTGCCGAGAAACATTCCTGTAATTGTTACGCCAGCGACTACGACCGCCGGCTTAAGTACGCTGAGTTTCATGCAGAGCCTCTCTGGAGATGAAAATTGATGACCAACGAAGTCATTTCACATTATCAACACGAA
>JAYVUF010000068.1:0-3177 GCA_043788135.1 Actinomycetes bacterium | reverse complement strand
GACTATACCGGGCACAACGAGTCCAATCGCCCTGGCCTCAGGAAAAAGATTATGCATCTCGATTGCTGCTTCAAGAATCCTCTGCACTGAATGATCTGGGCCTAGTTCGCGCTGAGTCTCCCACATTTTTTTGCCGACAATCGTAGAACCTAAAATTTTGGCAGCTTTAATTTCAGTTCCACCGGCATCAATTGCTATGACGCTCGAGCTAACTCCGGCCATTTCAGGCAAATCCTCCTAGATGTTCTTTATCTAACGCGATCGAATCATCTAATATCCCTACGGCAGCAGCGAGGTCTTTGACTAGCGGATCCAAATATAGAGCTTGAATGGCGAGCTCTCGACTCTGCGTCATAGCAGCATCGACAGTAATCTCCTGTTGATCTATCCGCTGTGTGAGCACAGTTGCGATGCCGGCCGGTAGGGCGCCTACCCTAAGAGGCGTAATCCCATTCGCACCGATGAGGGCAGGAACTTCTACGACAGCATAATCCGGTAAATTAGCAATAGCTCCATCATTTTGAATATTCACCGCAATTTCGACATGCGACACCCCGGTTAAGAGAGCTTCTGCAATGGAGACCAAACGTTCAGCCTCTTGATTATCGCGCTTCTCAATTGGAGCATCCCCATTAGCCTGCAAACGAAGTTCATCCCATAATGAAGTCTTTTCACCTATGTACTGTTCTGTCCTGTCTAGGCCACCCTGAAGACCCCAGTTTAATTCACCACTTGCTTGGAGAGTTAGGTAACCTGCAAAGAACTCGGCAACATGTCGATCACCCGGTGCTGGATACAAGCCAAAAATCTTGTACAAATCAGCAGAGACTGGAGAATGTACTCCTTCATCGAAATTAATCGCTGAATGAATATTCCCAGCTTTTGATTCAACAGCAGCTTTAAGGAATGGATATATATCTTCTGCGCCGCGTTTGATATCTAAGAGCCAACATAAATGATTAATACCTGCAAAAATCGTTGAGATTGATTCCTCGGAAAGTTGTAAATCTTGAATTAGTTTTGAACGGGTGTGCATTGTTCCATGACAGAGACCAATAACTTTCACATTCGTAAACTTAGATATTCCGCGTACATTTGCCGTGAGAGGATTACTGTAGTTAATAAACCACGCATCCGGTGCAACTGATTCAATATCTTGAGCGATCTCCACAAGGGCTGGAACATGCCTAAGGGCTCTGAGTACGCCTCCTGGTCCTACGGAGTCAGCCACCGTTTGATGGATTCCATATTTCCGCGGGACTAGTAAATCTGCTTTCCAAGAGTCAGCTGATCCTGCAGCGATAGTCGCCGTTACAAAGTCACTCCCTTCAATAGCAGCTTTTCGATCCTTAAATGCTTTCACGACCATCTTACTTCCATGAGCTTGAGCAATTCGAGTGCCTACTCGGGCCATTATTTCTGCCGACTCATAGTTAAGGTCGTAGAGGTGGACCTCAAACTCATCGGCAAGTTTTGAGGCAGCCAAGTCATGGAGAAGGCCCGGCGTGAAGACGGTGCTTCCCGCCCCTATTAAAGTGAAGACTTTCTTGGTCATATCTACTCCCATTCTTCTATTTGACGCTTCCGCTTATAAGTCCGCTGACAATAAATCTATTCGTGAGTAATGCAATCACTGCCGGCACGCTCAAGGCTATGACGCCGGCTGCACTCAGTAATGAGTAAGGGACTAAATGCCGACCTTGTATGGCAGCAACAATCACCGTTAATGGTTGCGTTGACAAGTCACTCGCAAGAACCAGTGGAAAGATAAATTGAGCCCATGCAAAAAGAAATGTGATGACTGCGGTGGACGCAAGCGCCGGGACCGTTAATGGAATAATAACCATCTTAAAAATTTGCATTCTAGTTGCTCCGTCTACAGCTGCAGCCTCTTCAATTGCACTCGGCAAGGATTGCATGAAACTATACAAGATCCATGTCGCCAGTGGCAGAAACCCCGACACGTAACACAGAACTATTCCAAGATAAGTGTTAACTAAATGAACCATGGCCAGGATTTTATAAATGGGAATGAGTGTGGTGTAAGTAGGAAACGCCATAGTAAGAAGCAGAATGCCTAAGAAAAATTTCTTCCCTTTGAATTCCATTCTAGCAAAGGCATAAGCCGCCAAAGCAGCAAGTCCAACAGTGATGACGGTCGCTGAAATACATTCAACAAAAATGTTCAATGTAGATCTACGAATCAAATCCTGTAAATCACCATGACCTACCAACAAAGCTCGGTAATTACTTAGGCTTGGCGTTGGTGGTACGAGATGGCTAGGCACATCTGTTACTTGGCCGTCCGTCTGAAAACTGGTATTGATAACCCAATAAATGGGGACAAGCGACCAGAACAGTATGAATCCAATGCCAGTCCATCTAAATCTTTTTGTGCGCTTCATCAGAACTCCACTTTCTTATATACAAAGCGTACAACTCCCAATGAAATCATAAGGGTAACTGCGGTAATCAGGAGTGACATGGCATATCCCTCACCGAAATTTAAATTTTGAAAACTAACCGCATAGGTTTCAATGGCGACCGAATTCGCAGTAGTTGCATTTCCATTTAATATATATGGTTGATCAAATATATTTAGGGTTGCTATGACCGCTTGAACGATAGCGATAGCGATTCCAGTCCGAATAAGAGGAACCGTTATATGTCGAAATGTTCGATGGGCGCTACTGCCGTCAATAAAGGCGGCTTCATATAAATCCTCTGGAATATTCTGGAGAGAAGCAAGGATGAGAATCGTGCTAAGTGGAGTGATCTGCCAAATCTGAACAATGGAGATTGCAAAAATTGTAAGCACTTGATTATGGCCCAAGAAGACCTGGTAGTGGGTAATGAGATGAAGGGACTTTAAAACACTATTCAAGGCTCCGGAATTTGCATCCCATATACCAGTCCACAAAATTCCCTCAACGACGCCAGGAAGAGCCCACGGCAAAATCAAAACCGCGATGAGAATAGCTCGTCCAAAGAATTTACGCTGTAATATTAATGCAAAATAAATACCAAGAATGACGGAGAGTGTGACGCCAATGATTATGTACAGGAGCGTATTTCTGATGCTACTTACAACCGAAGGATCTTGAAAGATTTCCCGAAAGTTTTGCAATCCAAAGAATTTAGTTGGTGGATCAAGTGGTTGGACTTTGAAGAATGAAG
>JAYVUF010000067.1:0-7035 GCA_043788135.1 Actinomycetes bacterium | reverse complement strand
AATGAAAAATTTGAGTCAAGTGAACCTGGCATTTTTGTCTGTGGCGATGCTGGTCGTGGCCAGTCACTCATCGTATGGGCGATCGCTGAAGGCAGAAGTGCTGCTGCGGCGGTAGATGAATTTTTGCTCGGGGAAACAGGACTTTCTGCACCCATTCTTCCCAGTACTAGATCGCTAACGGTATAAAAATCGAAGAGATGGCTTAGGGTAAATACATGCGAAGAGCGAAAATTGTATGCACGATGGGTCCTGCAGTTGAATCTCCTGAGAAGGTAGCGGAGTTAATAGTTGCTGGAATGAATATGGCAAGGCTCAATCTCTCTCATGGGGGATACGCCGAGCATCAGAATCGATTTAATTTGGTCCGCGAAGGCGCGGCTGCGGCAGGTCGCCCCGTTGCGATCTTGGTGGATTTGCAAGGACCAAAAATTCGATTGGCAAGGTTCAAAGATGGACCACATGAGTTAGCCCGCGGCGATATATTCACGATTACAACTGAAGAGGTTGAAGGAACTAAAGAAAAGTGTGGAACCACCTATAAAGGATTGGCAGGGGATTGCAAACCTGGAGATCGCATTCTGATCGATGATGGAAAAGTCACAGTTGAAGTCATTGCGGTGAATGGTCCTGAGGTTGTCACCACAGTTATTCAGCCGGGATTTGTTAGCAATAATAAGGGAATCAATCTTCCTGGAGTCGCAGTTTCCGTGCCCGCCTTATCTGAGAAAGATATAGATGATCTGCGCTGGGGGTTGCAGGCAGGAGCAGATTTCATAGCGCTCTCATTTGTTCGCAGCGCAAAGGATATTGACGATGTGCACCGCATTATGGAGGAGGAGGGGATACATCGTCCCGTCATCGCAAAAATCGAAAAGCCACAGGCTGTCGAAAATTTGGAAGAGATCATTGCAGCATTTGATGGAATCATGGTGGCTCGGGGAGATTTAGGCGTAGAAATGCCGATCGAAGAGGTTCCACTCGTTCAAAAGCGATGCATAGCTCTCTCTCGAATTGCGGCTAAACCGGTAATTGTCGCCACTCAAATGCTCGATTCGATGATTGCAAATTCCAGCCCAACTCGCGCAGAAGCCACAGATTGTGCCAATGCGGTTCTCGACGGCGCGGACGCTCTCATGTTGAGCGGCGAAACCTCTGTTGGAGCTTTCGCCATTGAGGCTGTTTCCACCATGGCTCGAATTATCGCCCGTACCGAGGAGGCAATGCTCGACCAAATCGCCCCCCTCAAACATAATCCTGCAACAAAAGGTGGGGCCATCACCAAAGCAGCCCGAGAGGTAGGGGAGATCGTTGGGGCAAAGTACTTGATTGCCTTTACTCAAAGTGGCGACTCGGCCCGACGACTATCTAGGTTGCGTTCTGCCATTCCAATTTTGGCTCTTACGCCGGAAGTTCCCGTTTATAACCAGTTGGCGCTCTCGTGGGGTATCGAACCTCTCATTACGACAGTCGTGAGCAACACCGACGCCATGGTCAAACAGGTTGACGCACTTCTTATCGAGTCTGGACGAGTTAAAAAAGGTGAGCCAGTAATAATTATTGCGGGTTCACCTCCTGGAATTCCTGGATCAACAAACGCGTTGCGAGTGCATATTGTCGGAGATGCAATCGATGGAGTTGCACCTGCCTACAGGAGCTAACTGGCTACCCGTTATACTCTAAATCTCTTGCGTAGGGTGATCTGCGCGAGAGAACGCCTCGGTACTCCAACGGTAGAGAGGGCGGACTCAAAATCCGCACAGTGTCGGTTCAAATCCGACTCGAGGCACATGACAAAGATTGATGGCAAGGCAGCAGATGCAAGAAGCGATGTGCCCGGCGCCCCACTTCGCATTCTGGTGGCTGAAGACGAGGCAATTATTCGTTTAGATCTCGTGGAGATGTTGACTGAGGCGGGTTATGAGGTTGTCGCAGAGGCCACCAATGGCGTAGAAGCTATTGAATTTGCCAAGAGGCACCTTCCTGATATTGCCATCCTGGATGTAAAAATGCCAGAGCTCGACGGTATCTCCGCTGCCGAACAGATTATTGAAATTTCACCAGTCTTGATGTTGACCGCATTCAGTCAGCGTGAGTTGGTTGAGCGTGCTCGCGATGCTGGGGCGATGGCCTATGTGGTCAAACCTTTTAGCATCTCCGACCTAGTCCCAGCCATCGAAATAGCCGTAAGTCGCCACAGGGAGCAGAAGGCGCTCCAAGGTGAAGTTTCCAACCTGCAGGAGAGGCTAGAAACCCGCAAAGTGATCGACCGTGCCAAGGGAATTTTAATGAAGACCCTCAATCTTTCTGAACCGGAGTCATTTAGCTGGATTCAACGTACCGCTATGGACCGTCGGATATCCATGAAAGCTGTCGCAATGGCCGTAATCTCCCCAGATGCTGTCCCAGACCACTAGATTTTAGATTTAAACCTTTATTTCGTGGGTTTTCTTTTAAAAGATGCGCCCGTTTTGTGCCGATAAGTCTTGATGTGGCGTTCACTCACGGGTAGCCTTCACTCTTCCCTGTCCCGGGAGACAAGAAACAGGAAGGTAACAATGACAAAACTCACTCGTGCGGTCAGTGTCGTTGCCGCCGCTTCAATGGTTGCTACTGCATTTGTTGCAGCGGCCGTACCAGCACAAGCAGCGACAAAGACTCTTATAATCGCAACCGATGTACCTTTACAAGGTTCGTCATTCGATTCAAATGATTCAACCAACAAAGCGATCGCTCTCTACCTCAAGTCAATTGGTGGAAAGATTGGAAAGTATTCAATCACCCTTAAGTATTATGACGATGCAACAGCAACTGCCGGTGCATGGGATGCTGGGCAGTGTACGCAGAACGCTCAAGCACACGTAGCAAACAAAGCTGAGATTGCCGTTATTGGTACCTACAACTCAGGTTGCGCCAAGATTGAAGTTCCAATTTTGAACCAAGATCCTAAAGGTCCAATGTTGATGGTTTCTCAAGCTAACACCAATCCTGGACTTACCAAGTCTTGGAACCCTGGTGAGCCTGATGTTTACTACCCAGCAGGTGTTCGCAACTATGCACGTGTCTGCACAACCGATGACAACCAAGGTTCAGCCGCGGCACAATTCGCTAAGTCAATTGGCATTAAGAGCGTATATGTTTTGAACGACACCCAGACCTACGGTCAAGGTGTGGCGCAGGCATTTACAACTGAAGCAAAGAAGCAGGGTATGAACGTTCTTTCAAGCGGAGCTGCTGGTCAAGGTTGGGATGCACAGCAGAGTGATTACACCGCGCTCTTCCAGAAGATTGCTCCATTAAAGCCAGATATGGTCTACTTCGGCGGAATCTACGACAATAACGGTGGCCAACTCCTCAAAGATAAGGTTGCTGTTCTCGGAGATAACAATGCAGTTAAGTTGATGGCACCAGATGGATTTACTGGATACCCAGTATTTAACTCAGATCCAAATGCCGCTGGCGCTTACCTCACCTTCGCGGGTCTTTCCAATCAACTTCTCGTCAAGAACTCTCCTAAGGGTGCTGGCGCCAAGTTCCTGGCTCTTTACAAGAAGACCTATAAAAAGGATCCAGTCGGTTCTTATCCAATCTACGGTGTAGCTGCTCTCCAAGTTATTTTGGCTGCAATCTTAAAGTCAAATGGAACCCGAAAGGGTGTTACAGAGGCGGTATTTAGTGGCACCGGAATCACAATTCCAGCTGTTAAATCTGTGCTTGGCAAGGCTCTCCATATCAGCACCTTGACCGGAGACACCACGGCTAAGGACATCACCGTTGAACAAATCGTCGGTGGAGTAGAGACAACGCTGAAAGCTTGGACCGTAAAGTAGTAGAACTCGTTCTACTTGCTTCGTAATCCAATTAATTAGAATTAGATGGGACTTGATTTCAAGTCCCATCTAATTCTGCAAGTACCTATATCTACCAAGTATTTTTATCCATCTGGAGGAGAGAACAGTGGCAGGTGTTACCTATAAGACTCGCCAATTGCGCAGACGTTATGTCGAGAGATCATTCGCAGTTGTGGCAATTGCCGGTGCTGTATTCTGGCTCCTCATTAATTTTATTAAATCACCTACCCAATTCGTTGAAGTCACCTTTACAGGACTTAGTAATGGAATTTTGTATGCGCTGATCGCACTTGGTTACACCTTGGTCTACGGAATCATCGAATTAATCAACTTCGCTCATGGTGACCTCTTTATGTTAGGTGGTCTCTTTTCCGCACACTTCATCACCCTCTGGTTTGGGCAAAACCATCCATCCGGAACAGGTTGGGCGGTACTTGCATTTTGCCTGGTGTCGGTAATGGCCTTCTGCGCGCTAATTAATGTGGCGATCGAAAGATTCGCCTATCGCAAACTCCGTCGCGCCCCAAAACTTGCTCCTCTCATTACAGCTGTGGGTATGTCATTTATTCTTCAATTTGTAGGTCTGCGTTGGAATGGATCGGGCCAGAAAACTTGGCCTAGTCTCTTGCCTAGCGGCCATGCCTCCATATTTGGGGCGAAACTTCCATATACAACCATCATCTCTTTTGCTGTAACCATTCCAGTACTCCTTGGACTCACTTATATTGTGACTCAAACTAGGCAAGGGAAAGCGATGCGAGCAACTGCTCAAGATCAGGATGCATCCCGCCTTATGGGTATTAATGTAAATCGCACTATCTCCTTCACCTTTGGGTTAGGTGGCGCACTCGCGGGCGCTGCCGGATTGCTATTTGAACAGACTCGTGGCCTAACTTCCTATAACCTCGGCTTCCAACTTGGACTTATCGCTTTCACAGCAGCGGTCATGGGCGGAATTGGCAATTTGCAAGGTGCAGTTCTCGGCGCGATCATTATTGGGCTCATTCAAGGATTGAATGACGGGTTGCCGATTGGGCTGGGGCAGCAATGGTCGAATACCGTGGTCTTCTCCATTTTAATTCTTTTGATGGTCTTCAAGCCGACCGGCTTGCTCGGTAAGCCAACCATGGAGAAGGTATAAGCAATGAGTATTATTTCGCGTAAAGCAAAAACTGCTAAAAAGCAGAGATCTCCTTTCACTCAACGTACCTGGTCGATGGGATTCCTCGCTTTGGCAGTCGCAATCTATGTTTTTTACACATACGTAGTTCCTCACACACCTGATGGATTCCAGAGTCAGATTCAAACTTGGTTTCCAGCTTCGGCTCTTAACGAAGCGTTAGTTTGGGTCATCGCAGCCCTGGGTCTAAATATCGTTGTTGGGTATGCCGGTTTGCTTGATTTAGGATTCGTTGCCTTCTGGGCCATTGGCGGCTACACCGCTGGCTGGTTTATGTCTGGCTTCTTTAACCAGTGGAACATTCACTTTGGCTCCGAAACCAAGAATACGATTCCTGGCATCCATTTATCCTTCTGGTTGGTCCTGCTCATCGGTGCCCTTATCTGTGCCTTCTTTGGAATCGTGATCGGTGCTCCGACTCTGCGCCTGAAGAGTGATTACCTGGCAATAGTCACCTTGGGTTTTGGTGAGATTATTCCGCAGATATTTGTGAACGGTGAAAATATCCATGGCTTCAATCTTTCAAATGGAACCAAAGGAATATCTCCCGTCGACAGCATTGGAATTTTTGGTAAACGCCTCGGACCTTTTGATCTTAATTACAAGTACATGATCTTTGTGGCTATGGCTGCTCTCATGGTCTTTGTATCGCTCCGCTTGCGCAGTGGACGTTTAGGGCGCGCTTGGCTTGCAATTCGTGAAGATGAACTGGCAGCGAGCATGATGGGTATCCCTCTCATGCGAACCAAGTTGGCTGCCTATGCGGTTGGAGCAATTTCTGGTGGGCTTGCTGGCGTGGCATATGCAACTCACGTCAATGGGATTTTTGCCGAACGCTTCCAATTCTCAATTTCTATAATCTTGCTAGCCATGGTTGTGCTGGGTGGTATGGGAAATGTGTGGGGAGTTATTGTCGGCGCTCTCCTGATAGCCTGGGTAAATTCCACTGGGTTGCCAGCATTTGGTAATGTAATCAATAGCACCTTTAAGACCAATATCAACTTCCCTTCCTATACTTTTTTGATCTTTGGTGGCCTGCTCATCTTGATGATGCTCTTTAGACGCGAAGGCATTTTGCCCGAGTCACGATTGAAATTAATTATGCATGAGTCAGATGACATTGTTGGTAATGAGCAACCTCATGAATTTATGAGCGAAGGGGAGGCCTTGTAATGGCGCTCGATTCTGCACCGGTTTTAGAAGCGAAGAATATTTCAGTTGAATTTGGTGGACTTAAAGCGGTAGACGATGTCACATTCGACATTCCAGAGCGAAGTGTTGTCAGCCTGATTGGGCCAAACGGTGCGGGTAAAACCACGTTCTTTAATGTGCTGACAGGATTATACAAACCGACCTCGGGATTCGTTATTTACAATAATGAAGATATAACGGGCATTGTTCCGCACAAGATTGCAGAAAAAGGTGTGGCTCGAACCTTCCAAAATATTCGTCTTTTCGGATTAATGACGGCCGAGGAAAATGTGATGGTAGCTATGCATTCCCACCTTAAAGCTGGGATCGTTGGAACCATTATTGGAACTCCACAACAGCGGCGCGAAGAGAAAGCAGCCAGGATTGAGGCGAAGGCTCTCCTAGAATTCGTTGGAATTGGAAAGACTGCTACTGAATTCGCACGTAACCTCTCTTATGGAGATCAGCGCCGATTAGAAGTTGCGCGTGCCCTAGCGCTTCGTCCAAAAGTTTTGCTCCTTGACGAACCAACTGCGGGTATGAATCCGCAAGAGTCGGCGGTTTTCGTTGATTTTGTTTATAAGGTGCGCGATGAGAAGAATTTGGCCATTCTCCTGATTGAACATGATATGTCGGTGGTTATGAAGGTTTCTGAGCGCATTACAGTCCTGGATCGGGGAGCGAAAATTGCTGAAGGCTCACCCGCTGACATCAAATCTAACCCTCGCGTCATCGAGGCCTATCTCGGTAAATCTGCGGAGGTTAATCACTAATGCTTAAAATAGATAATTTGGAAGTTGCATACGGGAACATCAA
>JAYVUF010000066.1:0-3357 GCA_043788135.1 Actinomycetes bacterium | reverse complement strand
TCACCAATTCTGCTATCTATTATTGGTCTCATGGCTACCATGCCGTGGTTAGTTTTTAGTCTCCCGGCTGGTGTATTTATTGATCGTTTTGCCCGCCGTAGTGTGATTGTATTTACAGATTTAATTCGCGGTGTGATCACTGTTGTAGTCGCACTGTCGATTTGGGGTAATGAATCCACGATACATATCGTTAAGAATGTTACAAAAATTACTCTGATACATACTCACATCGGGCTCTATATTTTACTTCTTGTTGCCACATTTTTATTGGGTTGCGCAGAGGTACTGGGCAACGGAGCGTCCCAAACTTTCATCCCGCTGATTGTTGATACCGGCCAGCTCGAAACTGCCAATGGCCGAATGTGGACTGCAGAGTCACTCATGAATAACTTTATTGGACCGCCACTCGCCTCGCTGCTATTAGCCGCCTCAGTTTTTGCGCCACTGATGTTTGATGGAGCTAGTTTCTTTGCTTCGGCAGGGTTTATTGGATTGATCGCATCCTCGATGATCAAGAAGCAGGAAATATCTGCGGTAAAGCCTGACTTTAGAGCTGAGTTGAAAGAGGGATTGAGTTGGCTCTGGCATCACCCATTTTTACGTCCACTTGCATTTATTCTGGGATCGATCAATGGGTTAAATGCACTTGGTTTCTCAGTGTTTATTTTGTTCGCTCAAGAAGATCTGCATACCTCCGTGCTTACCTTTGGAATTTTGAGTACTGGAGCTGCATTCGGCGGGGCACTCGGAGGGTTTCTCTCTGGCCGCATTATTAAGAAATTTGGCCGTGCCATGATTCTTAAAGTGGTGATCCTTGGTGCGCCCATATTCTTGACCGCTATGGCTTTTTCGACGGCCTGGGAGTTGGTTTGGTTTATTTCTGCGGTGGAAATGTTCTTTGCAATCCTCTGGAACGTCGTTACGGTATCGATGCGCCAAGAAATTATTCCTGATCGCATTCTCGGACGAGTGAATAGTGTCTATAGATTCTTCGCTCTAGGCAGTCAACCTATCGGTGCTCTGATTGGAGGTTTGGCAGTAACAATTTCACTCCATCTATTTTCTAGAGGTTTTGCTCTCCGCATTCCTATGCTTTTGGGTGCGTTCTTAGGGCTAATAGTTGCCTACTATGCACTTCCACGCCTCACACAAGCCAAGATAGAAGAGGCTCTCGGAAAGAAAGATAACGAATAGAGAGAAAGTTTAAAGTCTGTTAAAGAACCGACAACGGAGCTATTGACTGCATTCTTCATTGCGTTATCGTGAACGCATGATTTCAGCGATATTCGTCAATATGCCCATCGTGAATTTGAAGCGCACCGTCGAATTCTTTACAGGATTGGGTTTCACTTTTAATTCGCAATTTACTAGCGAGACCTCGACATGCATGATTATCGGCGAGAATATTTATGCGATGCTTGTTGAACATGAGCAATTCAAGGGTTTCATTGACAAGCCCATTGCGGAGAGAACATCGACAGAGATGCTTCTTTCACTCTCTTGTGAATCGGCGGACGCAGTGCGCCGATTAGCCGAAACGGCTTTCTCATTCGGGGCAAGGTGGGTAAATGATCCTGACGACAAAGGCTTCATGTTCAGTTGGGCATTTGAAGATTTGGATGGCCATCTATGGGATCTATTCTGGATGGATCCTTCTCACATCCAAAATAGTTGAGTTATAACCTTCCAGCACTTCGCAAGGCATTCAAGAAATTTTGGAGTTCAACGCTTCGCGGATTTTCTAGAATCTCAGTTGGGTTTCCTGATTCCAGGATCTGCCCATTATGTAGAAACAGGACTTGATCGGCTACTCGCTTGGCAAAACCCATCTCGTGGGTTGCGATCATCATTGTCATTCCCTCTTTTTTGAGTTCTGAGATGAGGGAGAGAACTTCGGCGATCAAGATGGGGTCTAAAGCACTGGTCACCTCATCGAGCAAGAGCACCTTGGGCCTGGTAATAACCGCCCTCAGGATTGCCACACGTTGTTGTTGTCCGCCACTCAGGAGATCGGGATATTGCTTTGCTTTATCGATGAGCCCAAATCGTTCCAGCATCTCCAGAGCCTGCGTCTCCGCTCTTTCTTGAGAGACCCCGTGAACTTTTCGAGGTGCAAGAGTGATGTTCTGCAGGACATTGAGATGTGGGAATAGATTGAAAGATTGAAAAACCGACCCAATTTGGGCGCGGACTTCGTCGGGGTCGACTCCGACTGCCGTGATGTCTTGCCCGTCCAAAATTATCTGTCCATCATCAATGCTTTCTAGCAAGTTAATAGAGCGAAGTAGGGTCGATTTTCCGGAGCCACTTGCACCTATCAAGACTTTGACCTCGTGCTCATTCAGCGTTGTTGAAATGTCTTGCAGCACAAGTTCGGATCCGTAACTCTTGCGCAAGCTAGAAATTTCTAAAGCTACTTTTGCCATACCTACCACTGGCCTTGTTGCACTCTGGCACGGTCTTGCTTGCGGGTTAGCCAATCGGTAAAGCGAGTGAGAGGAATCGTGAGTGCAACGAAAAGCGCTCCTGCCACTACGTAGGGAGTAAAATTGAAAGATTGGGCCGTATCAATACCTGCAGCGCGAATCGCGTCAATCGCACCGAGAACCGAGATCAACCCTGAATCTTTCTGCAGGGAGACTAGATCGTTGAGCAGCGGGGGAGTCACTTTTCGCAAAGCCTGCGGCAATATCACAAAGCGTTGCGTCTGAGTTTGCGTCAGACCCAAAGCCCTACCCGCCATACGCTGTGCTGGATTGACTGCTTCGATTCCTGCCCGAATTACCTCTGCAACATAGGCAGAGTAGGTGAGAATGAGTGAGACGGTGCCAAGCACTACGGCCGAATTGGTGATCCACGATATTTGTAATCCGGGCACCCCCAAACCAACCAGAAAGAGAACTAAGAGGAGTGGAAGCCCACGAAAGATGTCAGTGTAAATAGTTGCAAGTAGACGCACCGGATAGAGAATGGGAGAACGAGAGGTGCGAGCCAAGGCAATTAGTAGGCCAAAAAAAAGAACAAAAATTTCAGCGATGAACATCACCCGCAGATTGAGCCACAAACCGCTTAAGACATCTGGGAATGATTTAACGGCGTAGTGCCAATTAAAGAAAGACTCTCGCACCAATTTGAATCCAGGGGCGCCTGTCACGACAATGACAAGAACTGAGGCGATGACCACGGTGCTAGCCAGTGCGACCAGCGTTGATTGACGAGAGACCCGACGCCTAACCGCTTCTCGCTGCAAACGCAGCGGTGAAGGTTGGTAGGACATCGGGCCTCCGTAACGAGTATTACTAGTAGGAGTTCAAACTACTTGAGTACTGGTGCTCCACCAACGTTAGCAAGCCACTT
>JAYVUF010000065.1:0-10213 GCA_043788135.1 Actinomycetes bacterium | reverse complement strand
GCGCTAAAACTTTCAATTCCCCTATCTCACACCGTGGCAGTTGGAGATGGAGCCAATGATCTGGGAATGATGGGGATAGCAGGTCTGAGTATCGCCTTTAACGGCAAACCCGTTGTTCAAGAGGCAGCCAGCGCGAAGATAAATAGCGGAGACCTATTTGAAGTAATTGGAATTATGGATTCCTTTTTACTAAATAACTGACGGAAATTTAGAGGCGACAAGCGTGAATATCTGTCACTAATATCCCGCGCGCTCCCACCTTCCACAAATCGTCCATGATGCGATTGATATCACTGCGTTTAACCATGGCTCGAACCGCATTCCAGTCGCTTCGCTGTAGTGGAGAGATCGTGGGTGATTCAATTCCTGGAGTTAAGGCACATGCCACCTCTAAAAACTCAGATTTCACATCGTAATCAACAAGCACGTACTGCCTGGCAATGACAACTCCTTGCAATCGACGTAGCAACGTCTGCGCTTCTTCCGAGCGAATGATATCGGGACGTTCAATTAAAATCGCCTCACTGTGTAAAATTGGATTTCCGAAGATCGCTAGACCCGCTTGACGCAACGTCCCTCCCGTTGAAACGACATCGGCGATAACATCAGCGACGCCAAGTTTCACTGAACTTTCTACAGCACCATCAAGTTTGACGATCTGTACCTTAATACCAATCTTTTCAAAATGAGCTGAGACCAAACCTGGATAAGCCGTGGCAACGCGCTTGCCAGATAATTCACTCTCAACAAATGGGCTTCCTAGAGGAGCCGCGAATCTAAAGGTACTCTTACCAAAATCTAAAGCCAGAACTTCAGTCGCACTCGCACCACTATCGATGAGGAGATCACGTCCAGTTATGCCAACCTCTAATTCACCGCTTGCCACATATAGGGCTATATCTCTGGGCCGCAAATAAAAGAATTCAATATCGTTCTCAGGGTCTATCAAAGTTAAATCTCGAGCGTCACTGCGTTGGCGGTAACCTGCCTCTTTTAACATCGCCATTGCAGATTCTGAAAGAGAGCCTTTATTAGGTAAAGCTACTTTTAACATGGAAACCTTTCAAAATCTCTTAGAGAGTTCGGTAAACATCTTGTGGGGAAATCCCTCTTGCCAACATCAGCACCTGTAAGCGATAGAGGAGTTGAGAAATTTCCAGGGCCAACGCCTCATCACTTTCATGTTCTGCAGCCAGCCAAACCTCACCTGCCTCTTCAATAATCTTTTTCCCCATAGCGTGGATTCCAGCATCAAGGGCAATAACTGTGGATGAATCTGCGGGCCGGGTGAGGGCTTTCTCGCTCAATTCAATCCAGAGTTCATCAAAGGATTTCATGCGCCTAGTCTAAGTGTCCAAGTGTCACTCTTATCGTTATTTAATTTAATTGACCAAAATTCAGTGAATTATTACGGCTTCCCTCAAAGCTGCAATGGTCTGCGATGGACTTTCTGTCTTGTAAATAGCGCTCCCCACCACAAACGTATCTGCACCAGCCTTAGCGGCCAAAGCAATCGTTTGAAGTGAGATTCCCCCATCCACTTGGATCCACGGCTTGAGATTTGGAAGTGTGGCAATAGCATCTCGTACAGCTTGGATCTTCGGAAGTTGATCCTCCATAAATTTCTGTCCCCCGAATCCGGGTTCCACAGTCATTACTAAGAGCATATCTACCTGGTGCAGAAGATCGGCAATCGATTCAAAGGGAGTCCGCGGTTTTACGGCCAATCCAACCCGAACCCCGCTATCCCGCAGAGCTTTGATAGTTTCCAGTGGTTTGTTACTCGCCTCAAAGTGAAATGTAACGCTGCTACTCCCCGCCTTGGCGTAATCGATCGCTCGTTGATCAGGGTCATGGATCATCAAGTGCGTATCAACGGGAATTCTTGAATATTTAATTATTTCAACGCATTCCGAAAGAGAAAATGTTTGATTAGGAACAAAAATATTATCCATTACATCTAGGTGTAATAAATCAGCAGTGATGACCCGATCTATCTCTTCGAAGAGCCGAGAGCGATCTGCGTTGAGAATGCTGGGGCATATGCGATTCGACATTCACTAATCTTATCGAATTTCTATCGACGCCTCATGAGCGCCATGTACATAGAATCCGCATCATCGCGATGAGTCCAGAGCTGCAAGGTCCCATCTTCCCCAACAACACGTGTGGGAACGCTCTCGGGAAGGTAGTCGCGAACGTCTAGGAGCTCTAAATCCCTATGTTTATGGAGTACTTCCAATACTTGAGCTTTGGTTTCAAATAGATGCGGTGAGCAAGTTACATAGGCAAGAATTCCACCTGAATTCAATAACTCAACTCCACTGGCAATTAATTCTTTCTGAGTTTTTACTAATTCCTTTAAGTCTTGCGGAGTCCTTCTCCACCTCGCTTCAGGCCGTCTACGTAGAGCGCCTAGGCCAGTACATGGAGCATCGATAATAATCCGGTCGTAAGTGGTATTTAGGGCAGTGAGTTCTTGACCAGAATGAACTATGACATTTTCTGCGGGGATGACTTGAGCAACTAATCTCGCGCGATGTTCACTCGGCTCATTTGCAGTAAATGAATCTTGGTTTCTCTTCTCTGCTAGTTCGGTGTACACGGCAGATGCCTTTCCACCAGGCCCGGCGCACATATCCAACCAAGCCAGATTTCCGCGCACTTCGCGAGCGGTATTAAGAAAAATCTGCGAAACCAATTGCGAACCTCGGTCTTGTACTCCTGCACGTCGTTCTCTAACTGCCTTATATGCACCAGGCATTTTTGAAGAGAGAACTCCATGCTCAGTCCAAGCTAAAGGTTCTCCACCTTCATCAATCAACTCTTCTACTGAACACCTTCCAGCCCAGGCAATCAAATGCGGCTTAGCAGGGAAATTATCTACTGCTAAAAGTTGCGCAACTTCATCCCAATCATGAATTTGGTCTTGAAAAGCGGAGACGATCCATTCCGGATGAGAAAACTCAATGGCGAGCCTTTCCTTCTCGGATTCGATATTTGAAATATCTAGTACAAAAGTTGCGTCAGATGAAGCCTTCCGTAAGATGGCATTGACATATGTGGCTTTAGATTCTCCAATTGTTGCGCGAGCTACCTCGACAGTTTCTCCTACCGCGGCGTGATCTGGTACACGCATTTGCGTTACTTGGTGAATTCCCATGCGCAATAGATCCACAATTCCTGGATCAATCTCTTCAAAGGGACGGTCTATATGTCGTTTTATCAGAGCATCATGCCGACCTTGCATTCGCAACGTTCCGTATCCAAGTTCAGTTGCAAAGGCACGGTCTCGTTCTTCCAAGTCTGACTTCGCGAGTAGTTCAGGTAAACGCAAATTTGCATATGCACCCTGTCGGTTGACCTGAGTGAGTAGGTTGAAAACCAATAGCCGTGCGGCCTCAGGCTTAGGCTTCTTTCCAATATTAGCCACTACTCGAAACGCTCTCCAGAATTTAGACGTGCGCCACGAGCAAAATCTGCACCTGTCATTCTCTTTTTTCCGGCCGGCGTTACATACGAAATTTCCAGAGTGCTATCTAAGCAACGAATTAATAACGATGAGTCTTCTAAGGCGATTTCACCTACATGCGAGAGTTGATTTGGCAATAGCGACTCGGCAACCCCATGTATGCCAATTCGCTCCTCCCTAAAAACTGACCAAGTACCAGGACGATCCTCCAATGCGCGTATCTTGCGCAAAATTACATCAGCTCCTTCATTCCATTTAAGTTTTGCCAGCTCCTTATCTATTTTAGGTGCGAGGGTTATTCCATTGTTGGCTTGAGGTTTGGGTTTTACACCCTTTCGGATCTCCTCCACGACGTTCATGATTCTGCGCCCGGCAATATGACTCATACGATCAAGAAGATCCCCCGTTGAATCTAGCGGACCAATTTCCACTTCCTCTTGCAGATAAATAGGTCCCGTATCCATGCCCTTATCCAACTTGAAAATGGTGATGCCAGTAGCTCCGTCGCCCTCCAGAATTGCCCATTGAACCGGGGCCGCTCCGCGCCAGCGCGGAAGCATGGAAAAATGCACATTGAGCCAACCGAATCTTGGCCCATGAAGCACTTCAACTGGAATCATTCGACCATACGAGACAGTAATGATTAATTGTGGCTGCGCCGTCAAGAGATGTTGATTCAGAGAAGGCGTATCGAAGGGCTTTGCGACTAAATATCCTCTCTCCTCACTCCAGGTGGCTAATGGAGTTGGAGTTTCTAACTGACCTCTACCGCTCTTCATATTTGGTGTGGAGATTACTGACGCAAGAGAATGTTCTGATTCGAGAATGGCTTCGATAATTGGTACTGCGATAAGAGACGAAGAAGCAACTGAGATTTGCAAGGTTACCTATATTCCTAGGCCACGAGTTAAATGTGGGGATGTTTTAATTACGGGTTCAAGACCATATGCGACTGCCGAACCAAACCATTCGCTTTCGCGAATCTCCTTCATCGCCAATTTGCGAGACTCTTTTGGCATCCGATCAATAAAAAGAATGCCGTCCAGGTGATCGGTTTCGTGTTGAATCGCACGAGCCAAATATTCACTACCCTCAATCACCAGTGGCTCACCGTACATATTCATCCCTTTTGCTACCACCCGAAGTGCTCGAGGTGTATCAAAATATATATCTGGGAATGATAAGCAACCCTCTTGACCATCCTGCAATTCATCGCTCAAAGAAAGAGAGGGGTTAATCAGGTGTCCAAGTTCTTCATCCACCTCCCACACAAAAACCCGAAGCGGGACACCAATTTGAGGGGCAGCCAATCCCGCACCAGGGGCATTATGCATGGTGTCTATGAGATCTTTAACCAAGGTACGAAGTTCTTTATCGAATACTTCGACGGGTAAGGCTGGACTAGTCAGGACTGGATCCCCAAATAGGCGAATAGGCTGAATAGACACTGGTTCAGTCTACTAGTCACCAGCTTAATTCAGAGAATAAGGATTAATCTGATAGGTCATAAGCGGTAATTTACGCATACTTTGAATCCTATTTACCTGGCCAAGTAAATCTGAGATCTCCTGCCTTTGCTTTCTTGCCACCTTAAGAAGAATAGTTTTTCTCCCCCCACGTAAGAAAGGGCCTACGAGTTCACATCCCTCTCTATCACGAAATATCTGAACTACGCCATCTATATTTTCACTTGTTATTAAAATCGCTAAAAAATTGGGTGGCAGATGTACCGCATTTCTTTCTTCTATATCGCGGGCAGCATTGGTAAGTAACTTGCTTCGAATTATCGATTGCAGGAAAAAGTCAGAAGGCTGTAAGGCGAAATAGACAGAACCACCTTGAATTAACATGGTCAGATTACGAAAAACCTGAAGTCTAATCTCCTCCGTTGCTCGCAGTGTTGTCCGTAGGAGCCGCGCTTCTAAATCAAGAAAAATTTCTGCACAGTACTCACCGCGTGGTTCTACACCTGACGTACTTAATACCAGGTGATTACCGGGTGGAAGTATTGGAATTGGAGATGCAGCGGTTGAAGCCATAACCTGATAGCGGGGGAAGGCTCTTCCAAATTCTTCGACTCGACGCTCTATTCCACTTCTCACTATTCTTGTTTCGCTTCCTTGGCACCAAGAGCATTTCCATTCAATGTATTCACTAGTACAGATTGAACAGATCGGCTTTCTACCTTTCCCAGGGAAATACAACCGACCACCACATGTGCACAGAGCAATATTTCGACATTTTTGGCAGGAGAAAGAGGTGACATAGCCAGTGAGTCCAACGCTGATGAGAACAGATCCTCGTGCCAGTCCCTCTCGGATTACCTCAAAATAATTATTTGAGCCTCTTGAAGAATCACTTTGCACATTAATAGCGACTGGGGTTGGAAATGTATAGAGACTTAGTTCATGGTTCAGAACCCTCTGCGCGATTTCTAAACTTATAGATGCGCTGATGTAGATGGTTGATATCTTATCCTCGCGAAATTGAACCAGTTCCCGCGAATTCCAGGTAGGTGATTGACGTTCGTAGTGTGATTCATCAACATCATCAAACAGAATTATCGTGGCCCCTTCGGAAAGGGAATAGAGAGCGGTGCTTCGAGTGCCAATAGTCACCGAGGGAAAAGTAGAGCGACTACGCAGATAGTTGAAATATCTCTCACTCTTCCCTTGACTACTTAAAACTGTGATGGCGCAAATTCCTAAGTTTGACAGTGATTTTTCCAACAATAGCGCTTCACGTTCGTTTGGTACCAAAAGTAAAATAGATCCTTTCATTAGTCGGGTAGCTACTACAGAACTCAGCACATCCCAATACTTAGTAGAAGTAGGGATCTCAATGGCACAAAGAATTTGACTATCTGAACTTAGAAAGGAGAGAAGTGCATCCGGTAACTTGAAAGTATCAAAAAGGGGAAGGGGTGCATCGGGCACATAATTCTGGTAAGCGCGCTCCCCCATAATGGAGAAGGCGGGCACACATGAGCGGATAAAGTCCCAGGGTCTACTCCCATAATAATCAGCCGCACGCGAAACATTTAATAATTGATCTTCCTGAAGATACGGTTCGGTGCTTAGCACCTTTTTCAGTTCCTTAATCGATCCACCTGATTGTGCTTTCGAATATCGCTTTACGATTATGCCCTGGGTAAGTGTGCTTCCAAACTCTATTTCAACTAACGACCCGACATTAGCCTTATTAGAGAAGATTTCTGGCACCAGATATTCAAAATATTGATCGAGATGGAGAACACGATGATCAACCATTACCAACACATAGGGGTCGATTGCAGCAATTTCCCTAGAGAGTTGAATCTTCTCCCTTTTTAATCTCAGTGGCTTGGTCGAAGCCACTAGAAATTATCCTTTGACGGCCTTTTGCAAAAGGACACTTCGATCACTCTTCTCCCAAGTGAACTCTGGGAGTTCCCGACCAAAGTGACCATAGCTAGCCGTTTTTTGATAAATAGGACGTAAGAGATTTAGGTCCTTGATGATGGCAGCTGGTCGCAAATCAAAAACGGCTTCTATCGCTGCTTCAATCTGAATAACGGGAATATTTTCGGTGCCAAAACATTCCACAAACAGTCCAACCGGTTGCGCTTTGCCAATCGCATAGGCAACTTGAACTTCACATCGGGTAGCCAACCCAGCTGCAACAACGTTCTTCGCTACCCAGCGCATGGCATAAGCAGCCGAACGATCTACCTTTGAAGGATCTTTTCCTGAAAATGCCCCGCCTCCATGCCGCGCCATTCCACCGTAAGTATCCACAATTATTTTACGACCAGTTAGTCCAGCATCCCCCATAGGCCCACCGGTAACGAAACGACCCGTTGGATTGATAAGAACTTTGACGTTGGAGTGATCGATATCCAATTGAGCTAATACAGGATCAATAACTAAACGTTGGATATCAGGGATCAGCGTACCTTCGACATCTACCTCTTCAGAGTGCTGGGAAGAAATAACCACCGTATTTAATGCAACCGGACGATCCCGATCATATTCAATAGTGACCTGAGTTTTACCGTCAGGTCGAAGATAAGAAAGTTCTCCCGATTTTCGAACGAAAGACAACGACTGAGCTAATTGATGCGCTAAGGAGATAGGTAGTGGCATTAATTCAGGAGTGTCTTGACACGCATATCCGAACATCAGACCCTGATCTCCGGCACCTTGCAAATCCAGAGGATCTTCGGAGGAAGAAACGCGTTTTTCTATTGCAGAGTTAACGCCTTGGGCGATATCACTTGATTGTTGTCCAATCGAAATTGACACACCACAAGAATTCCCGTCAAAACCTTTGGTCGATGAGTCATACCCAATTTCAAGTACGGTATCTCGAACGATATTCATTACATCGGCATAACCACTTGTGGTTACCTCTCCCGCCACATGAACCTGACCAGTGGTTATGAGAGTTTCTACAGCAACCCGACTCTTGATATCCTGTAATAAAAGAGAGTCCAAAATCGCATCTGAGATTTGATCCGCGATCTTATCCGGATGACCTTCTGTAACAGACTCTGAGGTGAAAAGACGCTTAGTCATTGGAGAAACCTAACTTATCATGGGCTAAATCTAGGAGTTTGTGTGCGAGTGTCATTTTTGGGGCTGATGAAAATTCGGATTGTTCGCCCGTGGCCGAAAGAATTACTCCTTCTGTCGAATCAGCTCCAAATATTGCTCCCCCAGAAACATCATTAAAAAAGATAAAATCCAGTCCTTTGCTCTTCAACTTGCCTATAGCTAGCAAGAGCCCAGCATCTTCGCTTTTTTCGGTTTGCGCCGCAAAACCAATCATAATTTGCTTGGACTTGCGAAAAGAGAGAGCCTGCGTGATATCAGGATTTCGAACCAGTTCAATAGTGATCAAATCCTCTTTAGAAATTTTAGATTCACTCGTCAACAGCGGACGAACATCTGAGATCGCAGCTGCCATAATTACAATGTCTGAGCTATCAAAATGAGAAATTAGTACCTCTTGCATCTGCGCAGAATTGTTCACGTGAATAATCTCAATACCTTCGATTTCAGGAAGGTTGGAGTTGGCGGCTACCAAAGTAACGATAGCCCCACGAATAGCCGCTGCATATGCCAAGGCGTACCCCTGCTTGCCCGAAGAGCGATTACCGATAAAGCGAACTGGGTCGATCGACTCTCGCGTACCTCCAGCGCTGATGAGAACTTTCACGCCTTTCAGATCTGCCCGATGTTCTAAAAGTTCATTTATAGAACTTACAATTCTTGAACTCTCTGGATATCGACCAACTCCGACATCTCCGCTGGTGAGGCGCCCCACATCGGGCTCGATAACTAAACACCCACGAGATTTTAAGAGCTCTACATTCGCCTGCGTTGCCGAATTAAGCCACATTTGCGCGTGCATCGCCGGGACAATGACAAGGGGAGCACTGCTTGCAAGGATGAGGTTGGTAAGAAGATCATCCCCAATTCCTCCCGCGATCTTGGCGATGATATCTGCCGTAGCGGGGGCTACGACAATGAGATCCGCTTTTTTTGCCAGCACCACATGAGGTACTTGATAAACATCTTTCCACAGATCAGTTATGGCTGGTCGTCCTGAGAGCGCCTCCCACGTGGCCACACCCACGAAATTGAGACTGGCGGCGGTAGGAATTACTGATATTAAAAAGCCCGATTCCTGAAGCCGTCGCAACAAATCACACGACTTATACGCTGAGATTCCCCCGGAGACGCCTAGGACTATCTCGCGCCCACTCGGATACATATCAGAAGGGCTTAAGCAGATACTTCCGAGATACTTGTCTCGGCCACTGGCTCAAGATTTTCAATGGTAAGTAACCCCTGGTTGATCTCGCGCAGAGCGATGGACAGCGGCTTCTCATGAACATATGTTTCGACCAGTGGTCCAACATACTCAAGGAGACCTTCGCCCAGTTGTGAGTAATACGCATTTATCTGGCGAGCACGTTTTGCGGCATAAAGGACCAGACTGTATTTGGAACCAGCGGCGTCAAGCAGCTCATCAATTGAAGGGTGGGTGATTCCATCAGTTAGGTCAGCAGACATATGTCCCTCTATTCGTCAGTTAAGAAGTTAGTAAGGATACCAGTTCCGCGATTAATACTTCGACCTGCTCATTTACCAGAATCACGTCGAATTCTCCCGAGGCTGCCATCTCCTGCTCTGCCAAAGCCAAACGAGCGGTCCGTCGCGCCGGGGAATCAGTTCCTCGGATCGCCAGGCGGCGTACCAATTCCTCCCAGGAGGGGGGAGCAATAAAGATCAAAGTGGCCCCCGGTTCCTTCTCCCTGACTTGCCTCGCCCCGGCAATTTCTATCTCCAAAATCACGTTCTTTCCCAGAGCTCGCCACTCGGTCACGGCTTCTCTTGGCGTCCCATAACGATTACCTGCAAATTCGGCCCACTCTAAGAATTCTCCTCGGTCGACCATCGATTGGAATTGATCTTCCGAATAAAAAAAATAATCCACCCCATCGCGTTCATTTGCGCGTGGTTCACGTGTAGTTGCCGAAATACTCACCCAAAACCGGAGGTCTTTGCGCAGTTTTGCGGTAATGGTGCTTTTGCCTACTCCCCCCGGTCCGGAGATCACTATGAGTTTGCCACGAGCGGAGTTCAATTTAGCGATCGCCAATTCCTTACTAAGGGCTTTTAACTGCAGCTGACCGAGTCCACCTATGCGGCGAGTAGGCGAAATGCTACGTCTGTCCATAATCATGGTGGCCCT
>JAYVUF010000064.1:0-3791 GCA_043788135.1 Actinomycetes bacterium | reverse complement strand
AAAATAACGACGCTACATGATCTTGCGATCGCTCAGAATATGTTGATCGCGGAACCAGATAATCAGATCAGAGTTGGTGTCGGTACCGATACCCATGCTTTCTCTAAAGATCCAGCACGAGCGATGTGGCTTGCAGGTTTGTTCTGGCCCAATGAAGTTGGCGTTGATGCTCACTCCGATGGCGATGTGGTCGCGCATGCCATGTGTGATGCACTTTTTAGTGCCGCTGGTATCGGTGATTTAGGTTCTAATTTTGGAGAGAGCGATCCCAAGTATGCGGGTGCCAGCGGAGGTCGACTCTTGGCAGAGTGTCTGGAACGTGTACAGAACGCTGGTTATTCCATCAGTAACGTAGCGGTTCAAATAATCGGCAATCGCCCCAAGATTGGTCCGCGTCGCGCGGAGGCGATACACGCACTATCCCAAGCACTTGCTGGCGCACCAGTATCTGTAAGCGCTACTACTACCGATGGCTTGGGATTCACGGGCGAGGGTCTGGGGATATCCGCGATTGCCACTGCTTTATTGCTTCCACGCGCACGATAGAATCCTCTAATGTCAGCGCACCTCAAGTTATATAACACTGCTACTCGCGAGGTCGCGCCCTTTACTCCAATCGTTGCTGGTCAAGTTGGTATTTATCTCTGCGGTGCCACCGTGCAAGCACCCCCGCATATTGGCCATGTACGGAGCGGAGTTAATTTCGATATTTTGCGTCGTTGGTTGACCGCCTCTGGTTACACAGTGACCTTCATTCGCAATGTCACCGATATCGATGACAAGATATTGCATAAAGCGGTACATGAAGAGCTGCCATGGTGGGCCGTTGCACAGAAGTATGAGCGAGAATTTACCGATGCTTATGCGGCACTTAATGTTTTGCCGCCCACGTATGAACCTCGCGCAACTGGTCACATCACCCAGATGATCGAACTCATGCAGATTCTTTTGAAAAACGGCAGTGCATATGCACCGGGAAACGGAGATGTTTATCTCGATGTCCGTCGCTTAACTTCATACCTCACGCTTTCGCGCCAGAAATTAGATGACTTGCAAACCGCTGAAGATGCAGATTTAACCTATAAGAGAGATCCGCGTGATTTCGCACTATGGAAAGCGGCGAAGCCGAACGATCCGTCGTGGCCTACACCGTGGGGGGCAGGTCGTCCCGGTTGGCATTTGGAGTGCTCTGCTATGGCGCACGCATATTTGGGAGAGTCCTTTGACATTCATGGCGGCGGATTAGATTTAATCTTTCCGCATCACGAGAATGAGATTGCGCAATCACAATCTGCTGGTTGGGGATTTGCCAACACCTGGATGCATAATGCATGGGTCACCACTGCGGGCGAGAAGATGTCGAAGTCACTTGGCAATTCGCTGCAAGTTCAAGAGATTCTAAAGCGAGTGCGTGGAGTTGAACTACGTTGGTATTTGGGGAGTGCGCATTACCGATCCATGTTGGAGTTTTCATTTGAGGCGCTTGATGAGGCCGCAGTTAACTTTGGTCGAATCGAAGGATTCCTAAAACGTGCAACTGATCTTCTCGGTGAAACACCTAGCGGTGTGATCTCTGTGGGTTTTGCCGAGGCGATGAACGAGGATCTAGCAGTCCCAACTGCGCTGGCAGTTATTGCGGAGATATTAAAATCTGGTAACTTGGCCTTATCTCTTGGTAATCATGGCGAAGTTCGTCGTGCCTGCGCGGAGATTCGAGGCGCACTTGCGATCTTAGGATGTGATCCTTACGACCCAATTTTCACGCCCGGAGCAGGCAAAAGCGACGAAGTGGTTGATGGATTGGTCTCCTTGGCCCTAGAACAACGCGCAGCAGCCCGCACCCGGAAAGATTTTGCAGCAGCCGATGCGATTCGTGATCAGATAGCTTTGCTTGGAGTAGTTCTCGAAGATACCTCAACCGGAACCAGATGGAGTTTGAACTAATGCGCCCAGGAAAGAAACGTCGCGAGAGTGCAGCCGCGCCAAAGCGAGAACAGACTCGCCGACCTGAAAGTCGGCGCGAGACCAAGGCATCTTCTGATGCGGTAGCGGGTCGCAATCCCGTAGTGGAAGCGCTGCGGGCTAAAGTCCCCGCCAAGGAGCTTTTGATTGCAGAGCGTGCCGAGATCGATGAGCGCATGCAAGAGGCGATGCGCCTGGCTAAAAATCAGAACCTGCTTATCAAAGAGGTGGCCCGTGGTGTGCTCGATGGACTAACTGGAACCACGATGCATCAAGGTATCGCGCTCGTTATTAAGCCCTTTGCATATGCCAGCTTTGCAGAGTTACTTAAGAACGCTCCTAAGCCCGGGTTACTTATCGGACTAGATGGTGTGACCGATCCTCATAATTTAGGTGCCATCGTACGAAGTGCGGCCGCATTTGGAGCAAACGGAGTCATAATTCCAGAGCGCCGCACCGCGGCGATGACGGGATCGGCGTGGAAATCTTCGGCAGGAGCAGCAGCTCGCCTGCCGATCTCGCAGGTTACTAATCTTGTGCGTTCACTTGAAGATGCCAAAAAAGCTGGCTATTTCGTAGTGGGGCTCGATGCCGAAGGTGATGAAAGTCTTCCTAAATTCTCACTGGCACTTGAGTCGGTTTATGTGATTGTGGGCAGTGAAGGTAAGGGCTTATCTCGGTTGGTGCGAGAGAATTGCGACCTCATCCTCTCTATTCCCATGCAATCAGATGTCGAGTCACTCAATGCCAGTGTCGCCACCGCCATTGTTCTGCATCAGATAGCGGCAAATCGCGCTGCCGCCACCCTCTAGTCACCTTCTGTTCATCCAAATAAGGCAAAATAAAGACATGTCGCACAGAATCGTCGAGGATCCTCGGGGCAGGCTTATTGATCGCGAGCTCTCGTGGTTAGCGTTTAATGAACGAGTTCTTGAACTCGCCGAAGATGTTGAGATTCCACTACTTGAACGCTGCCGCTTCCTGGCAATTTTCTGCTCTAACTTAGATGACTTCTACATGATTCGCGTTGCAACTCTCAAACGAAAAATTGAAACTGGCGTAACTAAATCAAACACAGCGGGTTATGCTCCAAAGCATCTGATGACTGAAATTGCGAATAAAACTCACGAATTATTACAACGTCAATGCACAGCGCTACACGATGTGATTTTGCCCCACCTGGCAACGTATGGAATCGAGATCGCTGCTTGGAGTTCACTCGATGAAGAAGAGAAAGTGGCAGTAAACAAGGTATTTCATACCAAAATATTTCCGGTCCTCACGCCATTAGCGGTTGATCCTTCGCATCCATTTCCTTATATATCTGGGCTCTCTCTCAATTTAGCGGTTGTAGTTAAAAAGCCAGATACAGAAGATGATCTCTTCGCGAGAGTCAAAGTTCCATCTAACCTCCCGCGCTTTGTAGAAACGGGCAAATCTGGCAAACGTCGATTCGTCGCACTCGAAGAGGTAATCATTGCTAACTTGCATGAACTCTTTCAGGGAATGGAAATTAAGGATCACTACACATTTAGGCTTACTCGCAACGCCGACCTTGAACTCGAAGAAGAAGAGTCAGAGAACTTACTTGCTTCAATGGAGCAAGAGTTGTTGCGTCGAAAGTTCGGCCCTCCAGTTCGGCTAGAAGTAGATCGCGATATTGAACCCGAACTTTTGAAGACTCTGATGGATGAACTGAATATTAACGAAGAGGACATCAGTCGCTACAAGGAGCCGCTTGATCTAACGGGTTTAAATCAAATTGCCGATATCGATATGCCACACCTACGCTTTGCTCCTTTTAGAAATCAAGTGGCGCCAGATCTTCG
>JAYVUF010000063.1:0-4550 GCA_043788135.1 Actinomycetes bacterium | reverse complement strand
TTAGCTCCGTACCCAGTCGTAGTTATGGTTCCAGGGCTAGATTCCACAAAAGAGGAGTTAAAGCCCACTGAAGATCTCTTTCTAGAACGCGGGATGGCGACATTTAGCATTGATGGCCCTGGACAGGGAGAAGCTGAGTACAAGTTACCAATTCGCGCTGATTACGAAGTTGCCGGATCTGCAATCTGTGATTATCTTGAAACACGTACTGATATTGATCCGAAGAAAATTGCGGTCTGGGGAGTAAGTCTGGGCGGTTATTACGCACCACGAATTGCATCTGGGGAACCAAGAATCGTTGCCTGCATCTCCCTCTGTGGACCTTATAATTTAGGTGCGATCTGGGATCACCTGCCCGACCTCACGCGTGAAACCTATACAGTCCGATCTTTTTCGAAAGATCAAGAAGCCGCTAGGGCTCATGCACTCAATCTCACTTTGGAAGGTCGATTCGATTTGATCACCTGCCCAACACTGATAGTTGCAGGAAAGAAGGATCGACTCTTCCCTTGGGAAGATGCCGTGAAAGTACATGAAGCAACAAGATCTGTAAGCGAATTGTTACTCCTTGAGAACGGTAATCATGGTTGTGCCAACCTTCCACAAGAACATCGTTATCGTTCAGCGGATTGGATGGCCGAGAAACTAGGACTTACTGCAAATCTCTAACTCGCTGTAAGGACGCTCGGTACCAATTCCCGGTATCTTGCAGGAATCTCTTCAAGTTCAGGTGTGGGCGAAAATTCCTTACGTAGGGTTATTAGATTATCTAGAGATTCGCTGTCAACACTTTTGCCTGCGACCAAACCAATCACGGGGTCAATCATTACGTTGTAGTGTTTGAGAGCTTGCTCTTCGTTCAAGTCAAGAACTTGTTGTGTTACCTCTACGATAAGTGTTTTTAGTTTTCCGCTGCAGATTTGGTCAATGACTTGAGCCATTGCTTCGATTACTTGTGTAACAGCACTACTTGGTTCGCCGATAGTCGCGGTCACTGTTCCTAAATATGGTCCGAGTTCGGCCACGGAGGCAATGATTGTGGCACCACGATCTGCGGCTTTGATTTCGTTGCCAGCGTTGAGCATGGTGATATTGCATTGACCTTCGAGTAAAGCATTGAGCCGTTTCGGCGTTGAGCCGAAAGATTGAATGTGATAACTCTCAATTCCCCATCGTTTCAAAAGAGCGTAGCCAACATAGGCAAAGCCAGAAGACGGAACATCAACTCCAAAAATTAAATTATTCTGCTCTGCGTCTTGAGCTTTGATTCGGGCAAGTGATAATCCAAGGCCTCGGTCAATTGCTGAGTGAATGCGAACGTCAAATATCTCGTTCAGTGGATTCTCGCTCAAAAATCGGTAGGCGATGCAATTATCTGGACTTGTTACTGCCAGATCTAAGTCGCCAGAGGCGAGAGATTTGAATTGCCCCGGAGAGGATGCCACTGGAACTTCGATCACCTCCAGCTCAGAGAAATATCCGAGTTCGCGGCAAGTAGCAATGATGACCGACGGGGTGAAGATCCCGACTTTGACCGCCGCCGCACCTCCACTGTTCATCAATGAGGACTCCTTAAATCTCCAGGCCAATATATTTGGTCTCTAGAAATTCATGGATGCCAGCGAAGCCACCCTCGCGACCCAATCCAGATTGCTTGACTCCGCCAAAGGGAGCTGCTGGATCTGAGACCACACCGCGATTGAGAGCAATCATGCCCGACTCGAGAGCCTCTGCTACTCGGATACCTCGTTTAAGATCTTCAGTGAAGATATAACTGATGAGACCAAAAGGAGTGTTATTTGCCAGAGTAATGCCCTCTTCTTCAGAATCAAAGATAACGATAGGAGCAACTGGACCGAAGATTTCGGTCCCCAAAATTGAATTATTTTTATCGACAGAGATCACCGTCGCTGGATAGAACGCTCCAGCACCTTCTGGGATCGCACCACCGAGCAGAATCTTGCCTCCTTCGGCGATTGCAGCGTCGACTAATTCTGCGATCTTGTTCCGTTCTTTAATGGAGACAGATGCCCCAAGTTGGGCACCTTCACTTAAACCTGGAGCGACTTTCAACCCTGCCATCGCTGCAGTAAAGGCTGTAGTGAACTCCTCAGCGATTTTGCGCTGAACAAAAATACGATTAGCTGCGGTGCAAGCTGCGCCACCATTACGCATTTTGGCAATCATGACACCGGCAACAGCAGCTTTCACATCTGCATCATCAAATATAACCACTGGGGCATTGCCGCCAAGTTCCATAGAGGTGCGCACAACGTTATCGGCTGCCTCTTTGATGAGGATGCGACCTACTTCTGTCGACCCAGTGAATGAAATATTGCGCACTCGTGGATCGTGTAACATCTTTGCAATCATGGGTCCTGATTTACTTGGCATGATGAAATTAAGAACGCCTTTTGGCAAGCCGGCGCGTTCCATGATCTCAACAATTGCGAGAGCAGTGAGAGGCGTCTCGGTTGCAGCTTTTAGAATCATGGTGCAACCTGCTGCAATTGCAGGGCCGATTTTGCGAGTAGCCATGGCAGCGGGAAAATTCCATGGCGTAATTAATAGAGAGACACCAATTGGTTGATGGGTAACTAAAATTCTCTTATCGCCACTTGGAGATTTGCGAAAATCCCCTGGTGTACGTACCGCTTCTTCTGCAAACCATCGGAAGAACTCTGCCGCATATAAAACTTCACCCTTTGCATCGGAGAGGACCTTTCCATTTTCTTTGGACACAAGCATGGCGAGATGATCAGCCTCAGAGATCATGATTTCAAATGCCTTGCGCAATATCTCAGATCGAACTCGAGGGGCAGTCTTTGCCCAGCTTGGTTGTGCTGTGTGTGCTGCAGTTATGGCAGCTTCGCATTGCTCGTAGCCTGCTGTTGCAATTTTGGTGATGACCGATCCATCACTCGGGTCCATTACATCAACAAATCCATCGCCACTGACCCACTGGCCATCGATATACAAATCAGTTTTTAATTCCATGGAGTTTAATTTCCTCTCAAAAACGTAAGTAAATCAAGGCTTAATATTAGTTTTTTACTTTTTCAAAAACTTCAAGATGGTTGGCTAATTCTATTCTGGTATGACGGATATGACCATAAAGTACTCGCTCTGCCCCTTCGATGTCACCTCCTTCAATGGCAGACATCAGGAGATGGTGTTCGTAACGTGCTGACTGAAAATTTTCTATTTCAAGGAGTACTGAGTATGCACGGCGATAGTGTTGTGTTGTATTCCATAGGCGGGTGACCATATTTCCTAAGAAGGCGGTGCTGGCGCCTGCATAGGTAAGAAGGTGGAATTCTCTATCTAGTTTTAGAAACTCCTCAACTGAAGAAACGGAATCTAACTTTTGTACCAAGGAACTTAAATTAGCTATTTGAGCAGGTGTTAAATGTGGAATACTGAGTCTTAACATGAGTGGTTCAATCCGCTCGCGAATTTGATACATTTCTTCGCACTCAACCAGATTTAACTCGTAGATCCAAGCTCCAGTATGGGCAACCAGTAATAGTAGACCTTCAGATTCGAGTATGCGAAAGGCATCTCGCACTGGAGATCGACTCGAGGAGTATTTTTGGGCAACTCTCTCTTGGCCGATTTGGGTACCGGGGGGATATTTTCCGGCCAAGATTTCCTCTCGCAATAGGGATGCGATGTGATGGCTTGTGGCGCCTTCAGGACCGTGGAGAAGTACCATTATTTATAGCTCCGACTGTGCTGGATGCCAAAGTTTTGTAGGCGCATTTGCTTCATAAGCCTTGCCGTTTGGGTAACTCACAAGTTCAAGTTGCATCCCCCAAGGAGTTAAGAAATAGCACCACGTCTGCCCCTCGCTGTGGCTTTGACTCAGGGTCGGTTCTCCTAAAAATTGCACTCCTTGAGAGTGTAAGTATTGGTAGGCAACTTCAAAATCGTCCACATAAAAAGCAAGATGGTGACCACCGATATCATTGTTCCGAGGTTGTGGTGCTTGACTATCAGCTGATTGATATTGAAAAATTTCAAAATTAGGGCCAATTTTGCAACGAAAAAATCGCAGCTCTTGCATCACCGTACGAGGGTGGACGTTGAGATGTTCGCGCATCCAATCGCTATCATCGTGTGCAAAGGGCCCGAGGGAGTAAATTTTTTCGCAGCCAATGACATCTACAAAGAATCGTTCTGCCTGATCAAGGTCGGGAACGGTGAAACCAATGTGCTCTGTACCGCGCAAGCCTGGAATGGCCACTTGATTGCCTTTCTCGCTATTGGATACAATCTTAGAAAAATATTCCGTTATCGTGGACTAAAATGGTAAAAAATCTTGTTATTGGATGCAATATACCATTACCGTTGGACAACCAACGAAGGAGCACCATGTCCACGCACCAACCCCTAACTCCCAGTCAGCCGTGGATTGAATTAACCACGACCTCCGAGGATTGGAAAGCGGCTGATCCACGCGTCCTGGAAACAATGCTGGGACAGGGGCATCTCATCCGTGCCTTTGAGGAGTCGCTCTTGGTTCTGGCAGCAGAGGGTTTAGTACATGG
>JAYVUF010000062.1:0-2021 GCA_043788135.1 Actinomycetes bacterium | reverse complement strand
ATATTCGTTTTTTAATTAACTCTTTTATTGTAGTTATCGCACTCACTGGTACTTACGCAACTGGGTATCTTGTCAGTGAACACCAGCATCCACGTTCACTCGTTGAACAAGCCATTGATAGAGTCTCCAGCAGTGATCCACATTCACCGACAGTGATTCTCCTGCAGCGAGCCGCAATTCAAGCCATTTTGAAGGCAACTAAAGATAGGTGGTCGAATTATTTTCCTCCAACAACAGCGGCTGCTTTTGATACAACTTTAGAGGGTAGATATTCTGGAATTGGAATTTGGCTTCGCGGCACCGCACAAAATCAATTAGAAGTGGCGAGTGTCCAAGCACACTCTCCGGCATCCAAGGCTGGCGTCAAGGTATCAGACCAATTGTTAAGTGTTGATGGGGCGGACATGTCACAAGCAACCGTTGCCGATGCAATTGCGGCGTTACGAGGTTCCCCAAACACCACAGTCACCTTGCGCTTACAAAGAAAACTTCTTCCTATTGTGATTTCGGTAAATCGCGCCGCGCTTTTATCGGGGGATGTGCTTGCCTCTCAAATCGCACCGAAAACTCTTTATGTCCAAGTATCTGCAATTTCCTATCACTCGGCTAATGATGTAGCCACCGCGCTTTTTAAGTATCCTCATTCAAGAGGGATAGTTCTGGACCTGCGCGACAACCCAGGAGGAGTATTAAGTGAAGCTGTTTCTCTCGCTTCTGAATTTTTGAGCCCTGGTCTAATCGTTTCTTACTCGCGTAAAGGGGGCGAGCCGCAAGTTATGAGTTCGACCAATGTCGCTCCGGAGACCGCCCCAATGGTCGTTCTCATCAATGGGGCGACGGCTAGTTCGGCGGAGATTATTGCCGGCGCGCTTCAAGATAGAAATCGTGCGGTCATTATTGGCGACCAAAGTTTTGGGAAGGGAACAGTGCAGGAAATAACGACTCTCAGCGATGGCTCTCAACTGGAAATCACAGTTGGGCAATATCATCTTCCATCTGGTCGTGCGATAAATCAAATAGGGATAACCCCCGACCTGCGCGTTGCCGAGAAGCACGAAATTTCTCATGCGGTCTCCATCTTGGCTGGTTTAGTCGCGTTAGATTTCGGAAAAGCGGCCCCAAAAAAGTAATTGACCATTTGGACTAATTTCGAGCCAGTCGGAAGAGGGACTGAGTCACCCCATAAACTTTTTGGAGTGAACAGAGGCTGGGAGATTATTGGAGTTCTTTTTCCGTTATTCCTGGTCACGATAGGATGCACTTCTGTATTTGTTTCTAGTTTCACATCTAGTGACAAAATTATCTTCGTATTAAGCAAAAAAAGGCGGTGATGGAATGGTTAAGGAGATCGGGCGCAAGCTGATTGCGCAGAATAAGAGTGCTCGGCATGACTATTTCATCGAGGATGTGTGGGAATGCGGAATTATGCTCACTGGCACCGAAGTTAAGTCACTTCGGGCGGGTCGCGCTTCAATTATCGATGGATTTGCGATGATGAATCACGGGGAGTTGTGGTTGAGCAATGTACACATTCCCGAGTACACCGAAGGAACGTGGAATAACCACACGCCGCGGCGTGACCGAAAATTATTGATGCATAAGAAAGAGATCGACAAAATTGCTGGGATCATCAAACAAGGTGGCCTAACGCTGGTTCCCCTCTCTCTCTATTTTAAAGATGGGAAGGCGAAAGTGGAGCTTGCGTTGGGTAAAGGTAAGAAGGCCTATGACAAGCGGAATGACCTCAAAGAAAAGGAAGCCAATCGCGAGATAACGCGAGGTCTCTCGCGTAGGACCTCTGGTAAGGATTAGGGTCACCTGGCGAGGATTGGAAGATGTTGGCGATTAACTCAAAACTCGCCGAAGGACTTACAATTAGGGCGCAAACTAACCCTTGGGGGTGAACGGTCTCGACTTTAGATGTTGAGGCAGAGGAAGCGGGCCGAGGAAGCCGGGATGATCTCGTTAACCAATAACCCTGGCAAAACTATAAGCGCCAGTACAACTGCCGCTGATTTCTC
>JAYVUF010000061.1:0-4723 GCA_043788135.1 Actinomycetes bacterium | reverse complement strand
GAGCGTGAAAAACTAGAGGGCGAATTTATTACAACATATTTGCCAGCCCAACTCTCACCCGATGAAATCAACGCCTTGATCTTCGAGGCGATCGCAGAGTCCGGCGCCAGCGGACCTGCGGGTATGGGTCAAGTAATGAAGATAATTTCACCCAAAATAGCTGGGAAGGCCGATGGAGGATTGGTATCCACTTTGGTTAAAGCAGCGCTAACAGGAGGCAATTAAAAATGACAAAGTTTGAATATGTAACCGTTCCATTGTTAACTCACGCAACCAAACAGATCCTAGATAACTGGGGGTCTGAAGGTTGGGAACTCGTGCAAGTAATTCCTGCGCCAGGAGGCGGAGATAACCTCGTTGCTTACATGAAAAGGGTGGTCGCATAAATGGATGTTCGCGCGAAACTTGCTGAATTGAATCTAACGCTTCCAGTAGCTGCAATTCCGGTTGGTGCTTATTTGCCTGCTGTCCGCACCGGAAATTTAGTTTTCACCGCGGGACAACTTCCTCTCGTCGCAGGAAAGATTCCATTCGTTGGAAAAGTTGGTGGAGCTGTAACTCCGGAGCAAGCGAAGGAGATGGCGACGGTATGTGTTCTTAATGCGCTCGCTGCGGTTGAATTGGTTGCACCAGTTGATTCCATCATTAAAGTTGTACGGGTTGTTGGGTATGTCAACGGAGTTCCAGGATTTATCGCCGCTCCCGGAGTTGTTAATGGCGCATCAGAGATTTTGATTCATATCTTTGGCGATATCAATGGAAAGCATGCTCGTACTGCAATCGGAGTCGCAGAGCTTCCACTCGATGCACCAATTGAGGTGGAACTAACTGTCGAAGTAGCTTAAAGCGCTTTGAAAATTATTAACGTCCGCGCTTTGTAAGGCGTTCTACATCGGTTACAAGAACGGCGCGTGGTTCTAGTTTTACCCAACCACGTGCCGCGAAATCTGCCAAGGCTTTGTTTACCGTCTCGCGCGAAGCTCCGACAAGTTGTGCCAGCTCCTCTTGGGTGAGGTCATGATTTACATGCAGGCCATCATCTTTTTGAATTCCGAAACGTTCGCCAAGATCTATTATTGCTTTGGCAACGCGACCAGGGACATCTGCAAATACTAGATCCGCAAGCACTTCATTAGATTTCCGCAAACGCTGGGCTAAACGTCGCAGTAGTTCTAGCGAAGTCTGGGGATTAGAAGTGATTAAGCCGATAACTGCATCGTGCGCTAGTGAAACTAGGCGCGCATCGGTAACGGCAGTTGCAGTTGATGTACGAGGTTCCGGATCGAAGAGCGAGAGTTCACCAAACATTTCACCAGGCCCAAGTATCGAAAGTAAGTTCTCGCGACCGTCACTACTGGAGGTACCAAGTTTGATCTTGCCTTGAACAACGACGAATAAGCGATCTCCTTCCTCTCCCTCTTTAAATAGCGTCTGACCTTTGTATAGCTTGAGAGCTACCATGGATTCGCGTAGAGAGTGTGAAGCTTGGTCATCGAGCGCACTAAAAAGTGGTGCTTGGCGGATGATGAGATCGTCCTCTTGTTGGGTCACACCCCAACGCTACAACCAGATGTGAGTTCGCTCCAACCGAATGTGACAGGTATATCCCCTACGCTTGCAGGGTGCAGGAGAATTTAGAGGAGACGCGAAAGCGAGCTCGCTCCATGTATCGCGTCTTAACAAAGCACTATCCAAATGTTCGCTGTGAATTGGATTATCAGACTCCTTTTCAACTTCTAATAGCAACTGTGCTTTCAGCACAGTGCACCGATAAACGCGTCAACCACACCACTCCAAAATTATTTAAACGATTTGGCACCCCTCGGAAGATGGCTGCGGCTGAGATCCGCGATCTTGAGGAGATAATTCATCCTTTGGGCTTTTTCCATTCTAAATCTGCAAACATCAAATCGTTGAGCCAGAGTCTGGTAGAGAATTACGGTTCTGAAGTACCGGGGCGGATAGAGGATCTTGTGACACTCGCCGGAGTTGGCCGCAAAACTGCAAATGTGGTTTTGGGTCATGCCTTCGGAATTCCTGGGATCACAGTAGATACGCATTTTGGAAGGCTAAGTCGTAGATTTGAATGGAGCAGCTCTCAGGACCCAGTCGTTGTGGAACGAGAAGTGGGGGAACTCATTCTCAGAAAAGAATGGACCAACCTCTCTCAGCGCATGATCTGGCATGGCAGAAGAATCTGTCACTCCAGAAAACCAGCTTGCGGTGCCTGTCCTCTGGCTAATCTCTGTCCCTCCTTTGGAATTGGGGAGGTAGATAGGATGAAGGCGCTCCAACTTGTTAAGAGAGATGAGGATTTTAGGTGAGACGTTTGTCGCTTGTACTGTCGCTGGCACTCATTACATTATTGGTGCCAATTCCCGTTTACGCAGCGTCAGGTTCTGTCGTTCCATGCAACAAAATCTCGGTGCGCAAGTCCACCGTAAAAGGCATCTCTCTTCCTTGTTTAGATAACAAATCATCTGTGATTTATCAAGCGATTCGTGGACCGGTAGTTGTAAATGTATTTGGTTCTTGGTGTGAACCTTGCAACATAGAGATGCCACATTTTGTAGAGTTGCAGACGCTGCGAAAAGTTTCAATTATCGGGATAGATGTCGAAGAGAGAGATATGCAGGCAGGTCGCAATTTCGTTATTAAGAAGGGCATGAGCTGGCCAGTTCTCTTTGATAGTTCGAGTGTTACGCGCGGAATTTTTGGACTTGGAGTGCCAGTAACTTGGTTTATTGATGCCAACGGCAAAGTTGTATATAAGCAGATCGGTCTCATTACCTCTACTGCCGAGCTTAAAGCAGAAGTGCGAAAGTATTTAAAAATTAAATTATGAAGAATTGGGTAGATGTCGTATTTATTTTGGTATCTGTGGTCTCGTTTTTCTTAGGATATAAAGCCGGATTTCTCACCACAATATTTAGTTTCATCGGTTACGTAGGCGGAGGGTTTCTGGGACTCGCGCTGGGGCTGCACTATTTCCATGCACATGGGCTCATGAGATTTCTGGAACTTCTGCTAGTCGCAACAATTGCTTCCACAATTGGTGAGGCGATATTCAAACTGATTGGGACGCTATTTCATTCCAAAGTTTTATTTGGACCATTCAAGTGGATTGATTCACTACTTGGGTCAGCATTTGCAATATTGCGAGCTGCAATTGGAGTCTTCATCTTGTGCCATTTATTATTGATAACTCCTTGGGGTTGGGCACATAGGAACATTCCGCAGAGCGAGATTTACACCAGGCTTAACGCCCAAGCGCCTTTAGTCATCTTAAATCTCACCAGGCGCGCCGAAAGTTCTATCCACTAGCCAACACTAATTACTCTTCCGTTTTCTCACTCTTCAGACCTTCAGAAATTAGTTTCATTACATTCGGATCGGCCAGAGTTGTGGAATCACCAACCGCCCGATTTTCCGCGACATCGCGTAGTAAGCGGCGCATAATTTTTCCACTACGAGTCTTTGGTAACTCATTTACAACCAAGATCTGCTTAGGTCTAGCAATAGCACCTATCTCTTTTGTAACGTGCGCTTTCAAATCTTTAATAAGTTCATCTCCTCCAACACTCGGGATTCCCCCACGCAAAATAACGAAGGCAACAATCGCTTGACCGGTCATCGCATCATTCGCTCCCACAACAGCTGCTTCTGCAACATTGTGGTGTGAGACAAGAGATGATTCCACCTCTGTTGTTGAAATACGGTGGCCCGAGACATTCATGACATCATCAACCCGACCTAGGAGCCAGATGGCTCCATCCTCATCAATTTTTGCACCATCACCTGCGAAATATTTTCCAGGAAAACGTGACCAGTACGTGTCCCGGTAGCGCTCTGGCTCCCCCCAGATCCCACGCAGCATTGCGGGCCATGGTTCGGTTAGAACCAAGTAACCACCCTTCCCTTTCTCTACTTCGCCCCCCTCATCATCGACAACTTTTGCGCTGATCCCGGGTAGCGCCGCCATTGCAGAGCCTGGCTTTGTTGCTGTAACTCCGGGAAGTGGCGAAATCATTAGGGCACCAGTTTCGGTCTGCCACCAGGTATCAACAATGGGGCAGTTATCTCCGCCGATGATTTCTCGGTACCACATCCAGGCTTCAGGATTGATTGGTTCTCCAACTGATCCCAAGAGGCGCAATGATGTTAAATCACTATCGGCCGGGAACTCCTCGCCCCATTTCATCCAGGTGCGGATTAGGGTCGGGGCGGTGTAAAGAATTGAAACTTTATATTTCTCGATCAGTTGAAAGATCCGATGCTTAGTTGGCGAATCGGGAGTTCCTTCATACATAACCTGCGTAGCACCATTGATCATTGGACCATATACGACGTACGAGTGGCCGGTGACCCAACCGATATCTGCAGTGCACCAATAAACATCGCTTTCAGGCTTGAGATCAAAAACCGCACGATGAGTGAAAGCGGTCTGAGTGAGAAAACCACCAGTTGTATGAAAGATTCCCTTTGGCTTTGCGGTAGTACCTGAGGTGTAGAGAATGAATAAGACTTGCTCGGAGTCAAAACTTTGCGCTACGTGATCTTCCTGCTGACGATTTACGATCTCATGCCACCAGATATCGCGTCCGGCCTGCCAGTTAGTATCTTGTCCAGTGCGCTTAACGACTAAGACGTTTTTAACTCTATGCTCCCCATTTCCCAGCGCCTCATCTACAACCGACTTGAGTGGAAAGGCTGCTCCTTTGCG
>JAYVUF010000060.1:0-2003 GCA_043788135.1 Actinomycetes bacterium | reverse complement strand
GTGGGCGCAGTTTGCAATGGATGTTGAATCACGGGACCCACTGAGCAGTTGGGCTCTGTACAAGAAAAGTCTGGCACTGCGCCGCTCACACCCCGCACTGGGCGGTGAGGGAGCTATTACGTGGATCGACGCTCCAGAAGGTATTTTGCATTTTAGGAGAGAGCCCGGTCTTGAAGTAGTTGTGAATACTCACCAAACTACAAAGACGGTCTTGGTTCACGGAAAGTCAATACTTCTCGAATCGATAGGTGGAAATCTTCTCCTAGATGGTCAGTTGACTATTTCATCCAATACAACCATCTGGCTGCAACGATAAATTATTTAACGGAGCCCGTTAGCAAGCCGCGAACGAAGTATCGTTGGAGCGAAAAGAAGACGAGCAGTGGAACTAAAATCGTAACGAAGGCACTTGAGGTCAATAACTCCCAGTGACTTCCCCATGTACCAGCAAGCCCAGCAAGTTTTGCGTTGAGCGGGTTGATACCTTCGGTTCCGCCAGTAAAGGTCAGGGCGACTAGTAAATCATTCCAAACCCAGAGGAATTGAAAGATTGAGAAGGCAGCAATTGCAGGGATTGACAGTGGCAGAACAATCTTGCGGAAGACCATAAAGTGGCTGGCACCATCTACGTGCGCCGCCTCCATCAAATCTCTGGGAAGAGAGGCAATGAAGTTGTGCAACAAGTAAATAGCTAGTGGAAGCGCGAACATAGTGTGGGGAACCCAGATACCCAAGAATTTTCCTGCGATATGAAGTCCCGGGAATATTTGCACGCTTCCAATATGGATTCCACTCGAGACTCGATTTCCGAAAAGCAGAAGAAGGGGAACAAGAGTTACCTGAATTGGCACGATCTGCAGGGCAAAAATCCCGTAGAAAATTGCATCGCTTCCCTTGAACTTAACCCAGGCTAGACAATATGCCGCCATGGTGGCGATCGTGATTGGAAAAATGACCGCTGGGATTGTGATCACAAATGAGTTTATGAAATAAGGCAAAATTCCATTAGAAATTCCGCTCACCGTGCCTGTGCTGAAAATTGCAGTGTAGTTAGAAAGGGTTAAATGCGGATGAAGAAATATCTGCCACCAACCCGTCTCTGAAATTTCTGTCTTTGGTCTAAACGAAGTTGCAAAAAGTCCCAGAGTCGGGATCGTCCATAAAACTGCAACAATCCAGACCGAAATTGTTGCTCCCCGACTACCAAATAATTTTCGCCCTGCATTCTGCTCGGCGATTTTAGGAGCTTTATTGCGAGTTAAAAGGCTCATTAGTGTGTCCGTTCTCGACGTAAGTTACGAATGTTATAAATCAAAACTGGAATAACTAGGAGGAAAAGTACGATCGCCATTGCCGAACCGCGGCCAGCGTCATATCTAATAAAGACCTCGGAGTACATCTCATTTGAAAGAACAGAGGTACCAAAGTTTCCGCCGGTGGAGGCGCGGACTATGTCAAAGAGTTTAAGAGTAGAAACAACCATGGTCGCTAAAACCACAATGAATGTTGACTTAACCATTGGAAATGTGATCCAGCGGAAGAGTGATATTCCTTTTGCACCATCCAATGCTGACGCTTCCACGACGTCGGCAGGAACCGCTTTGATGGCCGCCGATAAAATGACCATAGCAAAACCGGTTTGGGACCAGACAAAAACAATCATTAATAAGAATGTGTTAAGCGGTTGGGTGAGAAGCCAATTCGAGGGTTCAAAACCCAAATGGCGAGTAATTGATGAAAGTAATCCGACCTGATGCTGATCCGTGTTTGCATATTTATATACAAACTGCCAGACAATAGAGGCTCCTACAAATGAAACTGCCATTGGCATAAAGATCAATGATTTTGCTACAGATTCACGACGCATACGATCAAGGAGGATTGCGAGTACCAATCCTAAGCCAGTTGTGATAATTGGAGTAAACAAAATCCAAAAAATAGTATTTCTTAAAACTATTCGTTCACTCTCATCTGTGAATAACCAGTGGTAGTTGGAAAAACCA
>JAYVUF010000059.1:0-7553 GCA_043788135.1 Actinomycetes bacterium | reverse complement strand
CCTTGAAAGAGAGTTGCAAATATGCCAGGAGTGCCATTTGATACAACACGTTCCCGCACTATCTCTTCTAATTTAAGCGTGATTTCAGGGGAAATTTCCAAAAGATTCTCCGGCGACATGTGCGAGCCTTTCATGAGGTCATTAGATAGTGTCTTCGGGCAGATTCACTTGATCAGGTCTGAGATCTCAACCCCTAAACGGCCAAGTTCCGCTGCTCCCCCGTCGAGAGAGGTCAATACAAAGGGTTTTCCATCTGGGAGTAGGGCGAATGTATGTTCAAAATGTGCACCATTGGATTTATCACTCGCGATTACAGTCCAATCATCGGAGAGGGTTTTCATCTTCTCGGCACCGCGTGTAATCATCGGTTCGATAGCGAGAGCAAAGCCCACTTTCAATTCAGGACCAAGCCCGGCCGGACCGTAGTTGAGGATATGTGGCTCTTGGTGCATCTCAGTGCCAATTCCGTGGCCACCGTATTCGCGCAAGATTCCATACTTTCCTTGACTTTTAATGTAACTTTCAATGGCGTGTGAGATGTCGGTGAGGTGTCCCCCAACTTTGGCTGCAGCAATTCCGCACCACATTGATTCTTCGCAGGTATCCATTAACTTTTGATCAGCTGGATCAATCGTGCCCACGCCAATAGAAAAAGCAGAATCTCCATGCCATCCATTAACAATGGCACCAAAGTCGACTGAGATAATGTCACCGTTCACCAAGGGACGCTCATTTGGAATTCCATGTACAACTTCGTGATTTACTGAAGCACATATGACGTTGGGGTAGCCGTGATAATTTAAAAATGAAGGAGTTGCGTTGTTTGCTGCAAGGTAATCCGCCGCAATGGCGTCAACATCTAGTGGCGTAACTCCGGGAGCTACGGCAGATTTCATTAGTTCGAGTGCCTTTGCAACGACTAACCCGGCTTGTCTCATCAACTTGAGTTGTTCTAGCGTCTTTATTTGAATAGCCATAAAAACTACTTAAGTGCCGCAATCGCGTTGGCAGATATATCAGAAACATTTCCGAGTGCGCTGATTACTTTGAGTAGCCCCTTATTACGGTAGTACTCAATGATTGGTTCCGTCTGTTCGCTATACACGTTGAGTCGATGTGTAACTACCTCTTCCTTATCGTCTTCGCGTTGGTATAACTCGCCCCCACAGATATTGCAGACCCCCTCAACCTTAGGGGGATTGAAGATTGTGTGTGAGCTCGCTCCGCAGTTACGACAGGTGCGACGACCAGATAAGCGCATGACAATCTCCTCTTTTAGAATAGAGAGTTGAAGAACTGCATCTAGCGCGATTGATTTCTCAAGTAGCACTTCTGCTAGAAAATCTGCCTGTCCAACATTCCGCGGATATCCATCGAGTAAGAAACCTGCGGCGGCATCACTCTGCAAAATGCGATCTTTGAGCATCTCATTCGTTACAGAATCGGGAACTAAGTTCCCCGCATCCATATATGACTTTGCTAATTTACCGAGCGGAGTTTCACCTTTAATATTTTCACGGAAAATATCGCCCGTAGAGATATGCGGAACTCCATAATGAGCCGAGAGGTGAACTGCTTGCGTACCTTTACCGGCGCCTGGAGGACCTACCAGGATTAAACGCATTAGCGCAGGAATCCCTCATATGAACGTTGCTGCAACTGAGATTCAATCTGCTTTGCGGTATCAAGTCCAACACCAACCACGATCAAAATTGCCGTTCCACCAAATGGGAAGTTTTGAGAGGCCTGGAACAAGATCAAGGCGATAATCGGAATGATGGCAACAAAAGCTAGGTAGAGAGAACCCGGAGCAGTGATGCGGGTGAGAACGTACTGCAGATATTCGGAAGTCGGCTTTCCGGCGCGAATACCAGGGATAAATCCTCCGTACTGCTTCATATTATCTGCAACCTCATCCGGATTAAATGTAATCGCAACATAAAAGAAGGTGAAAAAGATAATAAGAACAGCGTAAGAGATAATGTATATCGGGTGATCACCCTTAACAAGATTGGTCTGAATCCAAATCGACCACTTGGCAGTTGAACCCGAGAAGTTAACGATCAGCGATGGAATATAGAGAAGTGAGGACGCGAAGATAACTGGGATAACCCCAGCCTGGTTCACTTTGATTGGAATATATGTTGAGGTTCCACCGTATGACTGACGGCCAATTTGACGCTTGGCATATTGAACTGGAATACGCCGTTGCGCTTGCTCCACGAATACGACCGCTGCTACCACTAACACTCCAACTGCCATCACAAAGAGGAAGGCGAACCAACCTTTCTGCTGCTTAATTGACCAGAGCTGAGTTGGGAAGCCAGATGCGATCGAGGTGAAGATCAAGATAGACATTCCGTTACCAATACCACGGTCTGTGATCAATTCTCCGAGCCACATGATTACTGCAGTTCCAGCGGTCATTACCAAGACCATAGTTACGATGCGAGGCCATGAAGAGTTAGGGATGATCGCCAAGGTACAACCGCTAAATAAGCGACCAGTCGAGCGAGCAACCGCGATTAAACCAGTTGATTGCAGGATTGCTAAGCCAACGGTCAAGTAACGGGTGTACTGAGTGAGCTTTGCAGTACCAGATTGTCCTTCTGCCTTAAGGGTTTCAAAGCGAGGAATGACGACAGTCAGTAATTGAACAATGATGGAGCTGGTGATGTACGGCATGATTCCCAGTGCGAAGACCGAGAGGTGCAGGAGAGCGCCACCAGAGAACAGGTTAATAAGTCCGAAGAGTCCGCCCGAGCTGGTCTGATTCAAGCAGGACTGAACATTCTTATAAGAAACTCCAGGCGTTGGAACGATCGATCCGAAACGGAACAATCCCATGATCGCCAAGGTGAAGAAAATCTTTTTGCGAAGATCGGGCGTCTTGAAGGCCTTACCAAACGCTGCAAGCATTTAACTTCTCCTTTAAATTTCTTTTTAAGAGCGAACTCTTATCGGACATAATTGGCTTCAATAGTGCTCGGCCGGTATTAAAGCTTGGCGATCGATCCGCCCGCAGCAGCGATCTTTTCAGATGCTGATGAAGAGAAGGCATGTGCCACGACGGTAACTTTCACAGAAATGTCACCATTTCCAAGAACCTTTACCGGATGGCCATCACGAGCCGCACCCTTTGTAACTAAATCTTCAACGGTGACGTGGCCACCCTTTGGATAGAGAGCATTGATGGTTGAGACATTTACAGGCTGATATTCCTGGCGCTCTGGGTTTTTGAAACCGCGGAGTTTTGGAAGACGCATAACGAGAGGCAACTGACCACCTTCGAAGCCGGCACGAACAGTGTTACGAGCACGTGTTCCCTTGCCACCGCGACCTGCAGTCTTACCTTTCGAAGCCTCACCGCGACCCTTACGGGTACGTGACTTCTTTGCGCCCGGAGCTGGGCGAAGATGATGAACTTTGAGAACCATTGTTATTCGACCTCCTCGACGGTAACCATGTGACGAACAGCGACGACCATCCCGCGAATCTCAGGACGATCTTCCTTAACGACCACATCACCGATTCGCTTTAAACCGAGTGAACGCAAGGTCTCGCGGTGCTCAGGACGAGCTCCGACCTTGGAACGTAGTTGTGTAACTTTTAGACGAGGCATCTTTATGCACCAACCGTTGCTGCTATGGCACGTGCGATTGCTGCAGGTGCGACATCTTCTAGGGGTAGACCACGACGAGCTGCGATAGATGCTGGTGATTCAAGCATCTTGAGCGCTGCTGCTGTCGCGTGAACCATATTGATTGGGTTGTTAGAGCCAAGCGACTTGGTAAGTACATCGTTGATACCAGCGCACTCAAGTACGGCACGGACTGGACCACCAGCGATTACGCCAGTACCGGGAGATGCAGGGCGAAGCAGAACTACGCCAGCTGCAGCTTCACCTTGTACTGGGTGAGGAATTGTTGAACCGAGAAGCGCCACTTTGAAAAATTGCTTTTTCGCATCTTCGACAGCTTTCGCAATTGCTTGAGGAACTTCCTTAGCTTTGCCATAGCCGACTCCGACTGTGCCCTTCTGGTCACCAACTACAACAAGTGCTGTGAAGGAGAAACGACGCCCACCTTTAACAACCTTTGCTACGCGGTTGATGAAAACTACGCGCTCTGTGTATGGAGACTTCTCTTTTTCAGATCCACCATCACGGCCGCGACGCTCGCGACGATCATTTCCGCCCTTAGCACCATCTTCGCGGGGACCGCGAGCAGTTGCGTTAGCGCTTACTGGAGGAGTTGCCATTTAGAATTCCAATCCATTCTCGCGGGCACCGTCAGCAAGAGCTGCAATGCGTCCGGTGTATTTGTTTCCACCGCGATCAAAGACCACCGTAGAAATACCTTTTTCTTTGGCACGTTTTGCAATTTCCACGCCAACTAAGCGAGCCTTTGCGCTCTTATCATCCTTGGAATCACGAAGTGTGCTCTCCATGGTTGAAGCCGAGACCAAGGTCTGACCGATTGAATCATCAACGATCTGGGCTACTAGGTGACGAGATGAACGTGAGACCACAAGACGAGGACGCTCCGGCGAACCGACAACGCGCTTGCGGACACGGAAGTGGCGACGACGGCGGGCATTTTGTGCCGAGCCTTTAACAACTTTTACCCCGATAGCCATTACTTCTTACCTGTCTTTCCTTGCTTGCGGCGAATCTTTGCGCCGTCGAGATGGAGACCCTTGCCCTTATATGGATCAGCCTTACGAAGTTTTTGAATCTTCGCTGCGACCTCTCCTACCAGCTGCTTATCGACACCTGAGATCGAGAAGCGAGTGGCAGATTCGACCTTGAAGGTGATGCCTTCTGGGGCCTGAAATGGAACCGAATGGCTATAGCCAAGTGCAAACTCTAAATCCCTACCCTTTTCGGCAACCTTGTATCCAACACCGACGATGTTGATGGTCTTTGAATATCCATTTGTCACGCCTTCGATCATGTTTGCGACCAAGGTACGTGAGAGGCCATGAAGTGAACGCGCGATACGTCCATCATCAGGACGAGTAACAAGAAGTGTCTGCTCTTCCTGGGCGATTGTGATGGGGCCAGCGAGTACATGTGAAAGAGAACCCTTAGGCCCTTTTACTGAAATCTCTTGACCGGCAATGTTGATTTCAACTCCAGATGGAATTGCGATGGGTGAGCGACCAATACGTGACATCAGATCACCATATGTAGGCGAGAACTTCTCCGCCTACCCGTTGCTTGTTGGCTTGCCTGTCAGTCAGCAATCCAGATGAAGTTGAGATAATCGCTACGCCAAGTCCACCCAAGACTTTGGGTAGAGCCGTGGACTTTGCATAGACGCGAAGTCCTGGCTTTGAAACGCGGCGCAGACCAGCAATGGAACGCTGACGATCTGAGCCAAACTTCAAATCTATGGTGAGAGTCTTCCCAAAACCAGCCACGGTATTTTCTACCTTGAAGCTAGCGATGTAACCCTCCTGCTTAAGAATTTCGGCAATGCGAACTTTTACCGACGACGACGGCATTGATACCGTATCGTGATAAGCAGAGTTCGCGTTGCGCAGACGTGCAAGCATGTCTGCGATCGGATCTGTCATGGTCATACTGTGGCCTCTGGCCTCTCTCGAAATGGTTTCCGCCTCCCCATTTTTAGTGGGAAGTCCGGACCTATCTCGTAGTTGATAGTGGGTGGGTTAAAAAAAACTCTTTTTTACTCGTGAGCCAAATTACCAAGAAGCCTTGGTGATACCAGGAAGTTCGCCACGGTGCGCCATCTCACGGAAGCAGATGCGGCAGATGCCGAACTTTTGGTAGACAGCATGTGGTCGACCACAACGCTGGCAACGGGTGTAGCCACGAACCTTGAACTTAGGCTTGCGAGCAGCTTTAACCTTGAGCGATGTCTTTGCCATTAGTTGCTACCCCTTAGTTCTCACGGAATGGAAAGCCGAGCGCTTTTAGAAGTGCGCGACCTTCATCATCTGTCTTGGCGGTCGTTACAAAAGTGATATCCATACCGCGTGTGCGATCAATCTTGTCCTGCTCGATCTCTGGGAACACAACTTGCTCGGTAAGACCGAAGGTGTAGTTGCCGTTTCCATCAAACTGCTTAGGAGATAGTCCGCGGAAATCGCGAATACGTGGAAGCGCGATCGAGAGCAGGCGATCCGCGAACTCCCACATGCGATCGTTGCGCAGAGTTACGTGGGCACCGATTGGCATACCTTCACGTAATTTGAACTGAGCAATCGACTTGCGAGACTTGGTGACCTGAGGCTTTTGACCGGTGATGATTGTGAGGTCGCGAATCGCGCCTTCAATCAACTTTGAGTCACGAGCTGCTTCACCGACACCCATATTTACGATGATCTTGACCAGGCCAGGAATCTGCATCACATTGCTATAAGAGAACTCACTTTTAAGAGCGGGCGCAATCTCAGCTTTGTAACGAGCTTTAAGACGAGGAGCTGTTGCAGTTGTCATGGTTAGACATCCTTTCCGGTACGACGAGAGATGCGAACGTTCTTGCCGTTCTCATCCTGACGTGCACCAATGCGAGTGGGCTTGCCATCATCGCCGACGAGTTGCACATTTGAAATGTGAATTCCGGCTTCAATGGTAAGAATTCCTCCGACCTTTACCCCACGTTCTGACGTGGTTTCGGCGGTATGGCGTTTTACCCGGTTAGCACCTTCGACGATAACGCGAGATACACGCTTATCAATCGCGATGACTTTGCCGGTTACACCCTTATCCTTGCCAGCGATCACTTGAACCGTGTCGCCACGCTTAATGCTTGACATTTTTATAGCACCTCCGGAGCAAGCGAGATGATCTTCATGAAACGCTTGTCACGAAGTTCACGTGCAACTGGTCCGAAGATACGGGTGCCACGAGGCTCGCCGTCTGCCTTCAAGATAACTGCCGCGTTCTCATCAAATTTAATATATGAACCATCAGGGCGACGGTTCTCTTTCACGGTACGAACGATGACGGCCTTAACGACCTCACCCTTCTTAACCTGTCCACCAGGAATAGCATCTTTGACGGTACAGACGATGATGTCACCGATCCCTGCATAGCGACGCGAAGAGCCACCGAGAACACGAATACAAAGGAGTTCCTTGGCACCAGTGTTATCCGCGACACGAAGTCTGGATTCTTGTTGAATCATTTTTCGATACCCCTTACTTAGCTTTCTCGAGGATCTCGACTACACGCCAACGCTTAGTTGCCGATAGTGGACGAGTTTCCATGAGTAGTACGCGATCGCCGACGCCAGCAGTGTTGTTCTCGTCATGGGCCTTGAGCTTGTTAGTGCGGGTCATGACCTTTGAGTAAACACCGTGCTTTGTCTGACTTTGGATAGCAACAACGACGGTCTTATTCATCTTGTCGCTGGTAACAATTCCTTCACGAGTCTTGCGAAAACCGCGCTCGTTACTTAGCTCGCTCACGCTGCGCCTCCAATTCCGAGCTCACGCTCACGCAAGATTGTATAAATTTTTGCAATCTCTTTACGGACCGCGGTCAATCGACCGTGGTTTTCTATTTGACCGGTAGCTGCCTG
>JAYVUF010000058.1:0-3561 GCA_043788135.1 Actinomycetes bacterium | reverse complement strand
CTTCTGAAAGACTTTTCAGATTCTGGTTTCTCATTCTTTACCAATTACGAATCAAAAAAAGGACGGGAGATCGCGGTCAACCCACACGTTTCCCTACTTTTTCCTTGGTATGCCATGGAAAGACAGGTAGCAATCTGCGGAGTAGCCGAAAAACTCTCTGCTCAAGCTAGCGCCGAGTACTTCACTTCTCGTCCCTACAGTAGCCAGATTGGGGCCTGGGCTAGTTCGCAATCTCGAGCTCTGGAATCTCGAGAACATCTGCAGGGTCGCTACGACGAATTGGCTGCCAAGTACCCAGAAGGGCATGAAGTCCCAACTCCCCCTCATTGGGGTGGATACCTGGTAAGGCCATCTTCCATTGAATTTTGGCAAGGTAGATATTCAAGGTTGCATGATCGTTTGATATTCACCACATCCAGCGCAGGATGGCAACTATCTCGTCTGTATCCTTAGGAGATGCTTTAAGGTTTGGAGATGAGCGATATTCATATTCCAGAACATCTCAGGCCTCGCGATGGTCGATTCGGCTGCGGTCCTTCCAAAATTCCCGCCGCGGCAGTATCTGTATTGGCCGCGAGTAATGAACTTTTACTAGGAACCTCCCATCGCCAAGCCCCGGTAAAGAATTTGGTTAAGGAAGTGCGCGCTGGCCTCGCCCAACTATTTACTTTGCCGTCAGGCTACGAGGTAGTCCTCGGAAATGGGGGTTCAACTGCTTTTTGGGATATCGCTACCTTCAATTTAATTGAGAAGAAATCTCAGCACTTGGTTTTTGGAGAGTTCTCCTCAAAATTTGCTACTGCCGTCAAGCAAGCGCCCTTCTTAGATGAGCCAACGGTAATAAAGTCAGAACCTGGAACTCATCCGGTAGCTACCGCGGAATCGGGCGTTGACGCATACGCACTTACTCATAATGAAACGAGTACCGGAGTATCAGCACCAGTTATTAGACCTGTTGGAAGCGAGGGGGCGCTCGTACTTGTTGATGCAACCAGCGCCGCTGGAGGGATAGATGTAGATCTCAATGAGTGCGACGTCTATTACTTTGCTCCACAAAAATCTTTTGCTTCGGATGGTGGGCTGTGGATCGCAATAATGAGTCCAGCCGCTATCGCTCGAGTAGAAAAAATCAAGGCATCTGGTCGCTGGATTCCGGCATTCTTTGACCTCACAATTGCCATCGAAAATTCTCGTCTAGAGCAGACATATAACACCCCTGCCTTAGCAACTTTGGTGCTTCTCAATGAGCAGATCAAGTGGATGAATGCCGGAGGGGGTCTGCCATTTGCAGCGGGACGAAGCCATGAATCTTCTTCACATCTCTATGAATGGGCTGAAAAAAATACTTATACCTCACCTTTTGTGGTGGACCCCGCCGCTAGGTCCAAAGTCGTTGGAACCATTAACTTCGATGACTCAATCGATGCAATGGCCGTGGCAAAGGCGCTGCGCGCAAATGGAATTGTAGATACAGAGCCGTATCGCAAACTTGGCAAGAACCAATTGCGTATCGCCATGTTCCCCGCAGTTGACCCCAAAGACGTTAAGGCGTTAACTGCTTGTATCGACTACGTTGTTGCGGAGCTAACTAAGTGATGAACCACAAGTTGAGACGTAAAGTCACAATCGGCATTTTACTGCTCTTATTCTTACTCGCTATCTTCGGCAGCGTTGGGTTTATAAAATAACTTTTCTACGCAACAAATTGGTAATGTGTTAATCGCTTGCGCGTTAACCAATAAGTAAAAAGTGCGCCTAGAGTTGTCATCACTCCGCAAATTCCAATTGTCTGTCTTACTCCCACAACGTCAGCTAACCATCCAATCAATGGTGAACCGATCGGCGTAGCTCCTAGAAATATCAGGATATATAGCCCCATGACCCGTCCCCGAAGTTCAGGCGGTGTGGTCGTTTGTACATAAGTGTTGGCCGAAATCATCGTTGTAAGACCTAAGAAGCCACATATGGGAAGAGCAAAGGAATAACTCCCATAACTCGGCATACTTGCTGCAACAACTAGCACCAGACCAAAGAGTGAAGCGGAAACCATGATGAAGCTAGGTTTTCGTTTCTGATCTAACCTCGTTGAGAGTATCGCAGCTCCAAGCGAGCCAATAGCCACCACACTACCCAATAACCCAAATGCTCCAGCATCTTTATGAAAGACCTTAGTAGAGATTAGCGCGTTAAATATTTGGAAGTTCAACCCGAAGGTTGAGGCAAAAAAAACCGTAGTAATAACAGCGACCAAATCAATTCGACTGCGCACATATCGAATTCCATCCATTATCTTTCGCTCTTTGTCATCCCTGGGTAAGCGGTGAAGCTCCTCTGGACGCATTAATACCAGTGCAACTATGACTACTACATAGGAACCAGCGTTGAGTAAAAAGGAGGGACCCGTGTGGAAGTATTTGATCAAGATTCCAGAAACAGCAGGTCCAATCAAGCGACCCAGATTGAAATTTGCAGAATTCAAACTCACCGCATTTCCAATATCGCTCTTACCAACTAGCTCAGAGGTGAAAGATTGACGGACTGGAGTATCTAGCGCTCCAAATAGCCCCAAAGAGAGCGCCAGCGCGAAAACTTCTAGAATCGTGATGTGATGGGAGACAATTAAAAGACCCATGATGGCAGCGGTCAATCCGCCTCCCGCGTTGGTAATAATCAGTAGCTTGCGCTTGTCCAACCTGTCGGCAAGTGATCCGGCATATAGGCTAAAAAGAAGCATAGGAAGAAATTGCAGACCAGTTACGATGCCGAGTTCGGAGCCGTTTTTGTGCAGATCGCTTACAACCAGCCAATCTTGCGCAATCCGTTGCGCCCACGTTCCAATGTTGGAGATCATATTGGCCGTAAAAAAGAGGCGAAAGTTCCTATGCTTGAAGGAGCGTAAAGAACCTTCACTTTCTGACATGCGCTAAGTCTACAAAGGTTGTTAGTAACGCAGCGAAGTATGCTCGCCTAGTGAGACAGACTCTGCCTATTGTGATCGCCGGCACATCTGCCTGGTTTATCGCTTTAGTAATTGAGTTGGCAGTCAGCGCAAAGAGCACATCGATCTGGATCTGCCTAGTTGGAATTGGTCTTGGAATCCTGGGAACGCTTTACATCTTGCGTGGACTTCGCAAACTTAAGAATTAACCTTCGATCTGTCCCGCGATACCACGAAGGACTTTCCCCAACCGCTCCGCCTCAACGTCTGTTGGGTAGCGACCATGGCGCAATCCATTTCCGACCTTATCGAGCATCTTGATGCTATCTTCGATTATCGTCGCTAAATCATCGGCATTGATTCGAGTGTTAGCAACAACTGACGCCGGTTCCTCAATGATGCGAACTGAGAGCGCCTGTGGACCACGACGACCTTCAGCAACTCCGAACTCGAGTTTGGTGCCTGGCTTCACGCTAGTAATACCAGTGGGCAGAGCGGTGGAGGCGAGATAGACATCCTCCCCCTCTTCAGATGAGATAAATCCAAAACCCTTTTCAAGGCTAAACCATTTAACGCGACCAATAGGCATTGGCTTCTCCCCTCCTGGGTCACACTGAAGGCCC
>JAYVUF010000057.1:0-5224 GCA_043788135.1 Actinomycetes bacterium | reverse complement strand
CGCTCCAACTGGCATGGCCAAACTCATAACGCTTTCGGCGTTAGCCTCTGCACGAGACAAGATCTTTCGTTGCTTACCACCTGACATAACAAGAACACGGTTTGAGATTCCTAGAATCTCTTCGAGTTCCGATGAAACAACGACTACTGCTATGCCACGTGCGGCCACATCCCTGATTATTTGGTAGATCGCCATTTTTGCACCTACATCAACGCCGCGAGTTGGCTCATCAAGAATCAATACTTTAGGTTCAAGTACTAACCACTTAGCCAGCAGTACTTTCTGCTGGTTTCCACCAGACAGACGTGCCACCGGTTGGTGGATCCCTCCGCGAACGTCGAATGCTGCCGCTTTAGACTCGGCAAGATTCTTTACCCAACTCTTCGTCACCATCCGAGCTTTACAAAGAATTCGTTCCCATGGAGCAACAATGTTTTGGGCTCCAGTCTGAACGAGATTAAGCCCCTGGCCTTTGCGATCTTCGGGAACCATAACGATACCTTCACGAATAGCGTCGGCGGGCGACTTAATTTTTACTTCTTTACCGTTGATTGTGATTACACCTGAAGTGCAGCGATCTACTCCAGCAATTGCACGGACGACTTCAGTTCGACCAGCACCAACAAGTCCAGCAATTCCTAGCACTTCACCTTTTTGCACAGCAAAGTTGATCCCTTCAAAAACGTCACTCCGTCCAAGATTCTTTACCTCTAAAACAACTTCTTTACCAATAGTTTCAATCGGTGCATGGTGCTCGAAACTGAAATCGCGTCCAACCATGGCTTTTACAAGATCAATTTGATCTATCACTCCCGAACTCCAAGTTTTTGCTACATGTCCGTCGCGAAGGCAAATAATCTGAGATGCAACTTTTGTAACCTCTTGTAGTCGATGAGATATATAAATTACTCCAACTCCATGTTCGCGGAGCACTTGAATCTGCTCCAGAACCCGATCGGTTTCATGTGGAGTAAGCGATGCGGAGGGTTCATCGAATATTACGTAACGAGGATCACGGGAGATCGCCTTTGCGATTTCAATACTTTGCTGTACGGCTATTGAGAGTCCACGAATCTTTCGGCGAGGATCAATTTTAACGCCAAGTTTGTTCAATACCTCTTCAGAGTCTGCATAAAGTTTTACGGTATCGACTCGACCATTCTTGCTTGGGAGTCGACCAAGATGAATATTTTCAGCGATAGAGAGATCCGGAATCATGCGAATTTCTTGGTGGATGAGGGCCACACTTTTTGAGATTGCCTCTGCGGGAGTCGCTGGAGCATAGGGAGCACCGTCTATGGTCATTTCGCCAGAGTCCATTTGAACAACCCCTGCGATTATGGAAGAAATGGTGGACTTTCCGGCTCCGTTTTCACCGATAAGTCCCAATACCTCTCCTGCTGGAACGCTGAAGCTGACAGAGTGGAGGACTTGAACGCCGGAATAGGACTTATTTATATTTGTGACTGTTAATGATTTCGTCAAGTTCATTCTCGCCTCACTCTCTTTAGAAGGTTGAGGACCCGTAAACCTTCGATTAACGGGTCCTCTCCCCACTTATTGCTGCTATTACTTTTTATGTCGAACGACTTTATTGCTTATCTAGCTTTTTCTAGTTATGTAACGAACATATACCTTTATTACTTAACGTTTGGACCGTAGAAATCAACAGGATTTACCTGGTTGGCATTCGCTGTTGTGACCAAAACGGTGGCTTTGTACTGAACTGCAGGCAACTTCTTGCCAGCGATTAGCTTCAAGGAATCTGTAATTGATTGCTGAGCCATGAGGTAAGGAACTTGAGCCTGTGTTGCTTGAGTCAAACCAGCCCTAATTCCAGCTACCATGGTTGGGAATCCATCGATACCGACAGCGATGATCGTCCGGTTAGCAGCCTTTGCAGCCTTTGCAGCACCTAGACCCATAGCATCTGATTCACCGAATATTGCGGTGATGTTTGGATTTGCTTGGAGCATGTTCTGTGTTGCCTTATATGCCTGAGTCTCATCCCAGTTAGCTGTTGCCTCCGCTGAAACCTTGATGCCAGGTGTGCGCTTGAGAGCGTTCTGACAACCCAAAGTGCGCTGTACCTCTGCGGTTGCTCCAAGTACGCCGTGGAGGATCCCGATTTCACCTTTATTGCCCATTTGCTTGAACATCCAAGTGCAGAGCTGATCGGCGGCTGTAACTGAGTTCGTTGCGATGTATGTTGCCAAAACACCATTTCCTGATTCTGGCTTCTCATCAACAGCGATGACTGGAACCTTTGCCTTGTTCGCTGCCCTTACGCTAGCTGCTGCTGAAGTAGCATCTTGGGCGATTAAGACAAGTACATCAATTTTTTGGATGAGCAGACTATTAACTTGACCAACCTGCTTGTTTGCATCGTTATCTGCAGAGAGAACAATCAACTTTACGTTGTGAGCCTTTGCAGCCTTCCTCATTCCATCGACCGCTGCGATGTAGAAGAGGGATTTTTGATCGGCTACAGAAACGCCGATTACCTTCTGTTTGCCAGCTGCCTGAGCCGTACTAGCAACTGTGCTGCCCGCAACCAGGGCCAAAACGGTGACTGCTACGAGTGCTATCTTCTTTCCACGCATTTTCACTCCATTTCTACCCTTTTTAAGGGGTTAGGTTTATGAATAATTATTCATGTAACTAATAACTATTCATCTGGCAGAATGCTAAATCCTGCTATCCTTTAAGTCAACGAGATTTGTGATTTGTAATACAATCGTTATAAACCGCTCCGAGGGGAGGGGCCATCAAAGCGAGTAGATCCAGAGCAATGGTCCCCACACCTGTGTCCGCAGACGAGGACCTTGAGCGACTCGCCGCCAAAGTCGCCTGGATGTATTACGTCCGTAATGTAAGCCAGAGTGATATAGCAGCGAAATTCAACCTCTCCCAGTCAGGCGTCTCACGGCTTCTTAAACAGGCAAAATCCAGTGGCATTGTTCGCACCGAAATTGTGCTCCCTGCCGGGCTCTTCACTGAGATCGAAAGTGGCCTGGAACTGGCCTATGGGATGAAAGAGGTCCACGTCTTCGACCTTCCAGCGCCCGCGAATGAGAGTGAACTCACCCACGATCTTGGACAACTCCTCGGGTCACGCCTCGCCGAGACGGGCGTCAACGCCACGGTAGTCGGTTTTACCTCATGGTCACGCTCCCTGCGTTCCACGGTTGAAGCTCTGAAAAGCAATAAGAATTTAAATGCCAATTTTGTCGTAGAAATGCTCGGAGATGTCGGTGATCCCGCCGCACAACATGAAGCCGCCCTCACTACCCAGAAGTTCGCTGAAATTGTTCATGCCAACCCTATGTTTCTCCGTGTTCCAGGGGTTGTGCAAAGCAAAGAAATTCGTGACTTTCTCACTAAGAACGACCTCCATGTGCAGGAAGCTTTCCGCCTCTTGGATCGCGTCGAACTCGCGCTCGTCGGCATCGGCACCTGTGAAATAGTCCCTCCCCTTACGGCTGGCAATAACTTCTTCACCGAACTGGAATTCCAGATTGCGAAGAACGCGGGAGCCGTAGGTCAGGTAAACCTTCGCTTCATCGATAAAGATGGAAATCCAGTGACTACCCAGCTTGATGATCGCATCATTGGCATCACATTTAAACAGTTGATGCAAGCAGAAACTCGTATTGGTGTTGCCGGTGGGCAATCTAAATATGTAGCGATTCGCGCTGCGCTACGAGGTGGTTGGATCAATACCCTTGCGACCGATCTGGAAACCGCCAAGTGGCTGCTAGTCAACGCAGAGCAGTAATATTTTTAAGCTAGACCTGTACAAATTTTCAACTGGCGAAAGACGAGAGGATTTGAACCTCTGAGGCAATGAACGGGCCCACTTCAATGGCAGTGAAGGATGATCGTCGATGACAAGAAGCAGTTCACCCTAATTTATAGAAAGTGCACTGGCTTGTCACCGTTAGGAACGGTCGATCTTCCCAGTGTTGCGAGCGCTGCGCCTACAATAATGCGGATCCATACTCATTGTTTCCGCGTGGTAATGCCGATACTCTCTTCAAATCGTTATCGGATGAAACAATTCCTACTTGGAGGCTCCAATGGCCCGTACCCCAATTTTCCAACGACTCGAGCAACTTATCTCTGGGTTTATGGAACAGGAGAATCAAAGGGAAACTACTCGCGATTCGGATCACCAGAGCGTCTCTCGTAGAACCTTGCTAATGGGAATTGGCGCTGTTGCCGGAGCTGCCGTGCTCAACGCACCAGAATTTGCTTTTGCGGCAACCACTACGACCATCCCTCGAATTGCTGTAATCGGTGGAGGCATCTCTGGACTTTCTGCGGCGATGACACTGAAAGATGCTGGATACGCCGCTACTGTCTACGAATCGACCGGTCGAGTTGGCGGTCGGATGCACTCCAATACATCTTCTTGGCAGAATGGTCAGACTTCAGAATGGTGCGCAGAGTTTATCGATACCGGGCACAAGACGATTCTTCAAATGGCTCAGCGTTTTGGATTGACAACTACCGATTTTCTTCAGGCGCAACCCACTGGAAGTGATGACACTCTCTACCTTTTAAATAGCTATTACCCGCAAACCCAGTTTTATGATGATTTCAAACCGGTTTACAGTAAACTTAAAAGCCAGATTCAGGATATTGGAAGTAACACCACGTACAACACGATTAATAGTTCGGGACAGTTTTTCGATGCAATGAACTTGTACCAATGGATCGAGAACTATGTGCCGGGAGGTCACAGCTCCAAGTTAGGCGCGTTGCTCGATTCTGCCTACAACCAGGAATTCGGTCTGGACAGTGTCCAACAGAGCTCTTTGAATCTGATTACCGTTCTGGGCTATCAGGTGAAGCCGGGCAAGGTTTCGATCTACGGCAAATCCGATCAGCGCTATGGAATCGTCGGCGGGAACGAGGCGTTGCCACAGGCAATTGCCGCCCAGATTGGTTCCAGTGCTATCAAACTCAATCAACGCTTGACCTCAATCTCGAAGAACCTGGATGGATCATTTACCTTGACCTTCTCTTCGGGAGCTTCGACCACAAAGGTGGTTGCCGATCGAGTCATAATGACCATTCCATTTAGCGTTCTTCGCGGTATCAACTATTCAGCGGCTGGCTTTGACTCATTGAAGAAGACTGCGATAACAAGCCTTGGCTACGGCACAAACTCCAAGTTGTCGTTGCAATTTTCCCAACGGTTTTGGAACGGAAGCGGACC
>JAYVUF010000056.1:0-11342 GCA_043788135.1 Actinomycetes bacterium | reverse complement strand
GGGTTTGCCTCGGCCACAATGTTGGCCCAAATGGGTGCGCGGGTCTATCTCACTGGAGCAAGTGAACGTGTCCTTGATAGAGCGAAAGAGTTGCGCGAACTGGGCTTTAACGCTGTGGCATCAATCGCCAATCTCACAGATAGATTGCAACTTCTTCATTTAGTTGAAGAGATTGCAGAGCGCTTTAATACTGTTGATATCCTTGTAAATAATGCAGGTATGACTAGCGTTATTGAATCGTCCACTGCGCAGCAGGAGGGCGGCTCCCTAGAGACGGTAACTATCACTGGTTTTGAAAAATCGCTATCAAGAAATTTGACTTCAGCCTTTGCGCTGACACAAGGAATTCTCCCCTTGATCAAAAGGTCCGGCTCTGGTCGAATAGTGATGGTCTCCAGCCTCACAGGATCAACAATGGCGATGCGTAATCAAGTCCCGTATGCAGTTGCAAAGGCTGGTCTTATTGGACTGACGAAGGCGCTAGCCCTTGACGAAGCTGAATTTGGGATCACGGTCAATTCCGTTGCCCCCGGGTGGATTGCAACGAGTTCGGCAACGGCCGATGAATCGACACAAGGGAATAAAACTCCCATGGGAAGATCAGGAACTGCTTTTGAGGTGGCAAGTGCAATTGCATGGCTTTGCACTACTGAGGCTTCATATATAACTGGGCAAACACTGATAATAGATGGTGGCAATTCAATTGCTGAAGAACGCTCTAATTAGCGAGCGGTTTCAACGATCCAAGGGCTTTTGAGTCGGAAGTTCTCGGTTTAATCAGTAAACCGATATCCCATTCCAAGTTCTGTGATGATGTAGATCGGATCCTTCGGTTTCGGTTCCAACTTGTGACGCAGTTGCGAGATGAAGAGCCGGAGAGAGCCCATCTCTTCGGCATAGTTAGTGCCCCAACCGGCATCCAGTATTTTGCGCTTCGTAACGAGGGATCCGCGGTTCAGAGCGAGAACTTCTAAGATTCTCCATTCGGTGGCCGTTAGATGAGGCGCAGGAGTGTCACTTTCTATTCGAGTGATTACTCGCTTTGTGAAATCGATTGTAAGAGTGCCCATAGTGATTGAGCGCAGTTCAATCTTCTCCGTGCGGCGGCGAGAAACTGCTTTAATGCGAGCAAAGAGTTCTTCGACATCAAAAGGTTTTGTGATGTAGTCATCTGCACCACTTTCAAGAGCGGTAATTTTAAACTTTGAGTCGATACGGCCGGATAAGACAAGTATTGGAACATTGCTCCACGTCCTCACTTGTTTGATCACAGTCAACCCATCTTGGTCGGGGAGTCCAAGATCTACGATGATGACATCTATCTGTTCATTAGAGGCGAGTGCAATTCCCTTAGCGGCGTTTGGGGCTGCAATCATTTCGTAACCGCGGGCCTGCATGTTGACGGCAAGTGCTCTTATAATTTGTGGTTCATCGTCGATAACAAGAATTTTATGCATGCAATGCTGTTTCGACTGTAGAGGAAATTGTTGGAATGGTAACAATGGCAGTTAGTCCACCGCCAGGAGTCTCCTCCAGGGTCAGATGCGCGTCGATGGCAGCGGCCAGACCATGACTTAACGCCAATCCAAGTCCGACACCACGATCATTGTCGATATCTCCGAGACGCTTGAAGGGAGTGAAGGCGGAATTGATCATCGACGGTTCAATTCCTATGCCGTAGTCGATTATTCGAACTTGTACCTTTTGTTTGTGCTCAGAAATACTGATTTGAGGTTGCTTCTCAGATTTGCCATGTGAAATTGCATTGTCAATGAGGTTTGCAAGTACTCGCTCAAGAAGTCCAGGATCGGTTCGAATATCCTCAACTTCAGGCCCCTCAATTAGTTCTATCGACTCCGATTTAGCCGCGATCGACTTGAGAGCGGCTGGCAATACATCGTAAACCGAGACTTCTTGGAGATGAACAGCGAGAGAACCTGCTTGCAGCCGACTCATATCAAGTAGATTTTCAATAAGGGCCTTGAGTCTCTCGAGAGATGAATATGCAGTTCCCAAAAGTTCGGTTCGATCAGCGAGAGACCAAGTTATTTCTTCGTTGCGCAAACTTGCGACAGAGGCTAATGCGGAGGCGAGTGGGCCACGCAGATCATGACTTACGGCATTTAAAAGTGCAGTGCGCATGCGATCGGATTCAGCGATTTGGGCGGATTGATTGGCTTTAGTGGTGAGGATTTCGCTCTGCCACATCAAATCTAATTGAGATGCTAAAGCTTCCAGAATTCTGGAGTCACTCGCCGAGAGAGGTCTACCCTCACCGTAAATCCTGAGCGTGTCATTGATTCTCCACGAGAAACTCCCCTTGATAAGGTCTTGGGAGACTCCGATTTCACCGATCGCTTTATGCCTACCATTGTTGGAGTCGTACTCCAATCTCAGAGAGTTGAATCCCAGTGCACTCTTTGTCTGATCTAGCAATCCAGACATTCCCGATTCACCTCGAATGATTTGGTTGGCCAACATCGAGAGTAGGGATGATTCTTTGGTCGCGCGTAGAGCTTCACGGTGTCTACGAGCTGATCGCTCAACTAGGGAGGCGATGAGGAAAGCTACGAGTAAAAAGATTGCGAGAGCGATCAGGTTGTTGTGGTCGGAGATCGTAAAGGTGTGAATAGGGGGTATGAAGTAGAAGTTAAGAAGTCCGACAGAAAGCAAAGTCGAAACAGTGGCCGGAATAAATCCCCCGATCAAACTAATGATTGAGTTTATGAGCAAGAAAATTAGTCCGTCACTAAATGAGTTAAGAGAACCGCGAGTAAGCGTTAATAGCCAAGTGGTTAGTGGTAAGAGGAAAATCATTGCGGCAAAGGCTTGTGTCAAACGAATGGGACCAAGAGTGGAGCGTTGTAACTTCCAATTTCCCATAGGGGATCGCACACCTTCATGGGTCACCAAGTGGACATCGATCTCCTCCGATAGCCGGGTCACCTTTGCCGCGATAGTTTCAAATTGCATGAGTCGGCTCCAGCGTCCCTTACCTGTGACGCCGAGTACTACTTGAGTTGCATTGACGCTGCGGGCAAAGTCAAGAAGGCCCGTGGCAACATCTTCAGAGGAAATTTCATGGAAGGTGCCACCGAGTGAAATTACTAGTCGCTCGATTTTGGAGAGTTCGGTTACATCACTTATTGCGATGCCATTGTTCTTCAAGATGTGAACCGCAAAAAGTTTGGCTCCGGGAGAGCGGGCAGCGATTCGGGCAGCTCGCTTGATGATGGTTGTTGCTTCGGAGGCATCATTAACTGCAATCACAATTTTCTCTTGTGACTCCCAAATATCTCTTATTCCTTCGTCTTTTCGGTATTTCTGTAAACCCTCTTCAACTTTATCTGCAACCCAAAGAAGTGCTAATTCACGCAAAGCAGAAAGATTTCCAATCCTAAAATAATTGTTTAACGCGGCATCAATCTTGTCAGCCTGGTAGATGTTGCCATGAACCATCCGACGGTGCAGTGCCTCAGGGGTGACATCAACTATTTCGACTTGATCTGCTTGTCGTAGGAATAGATCTGGGACCGTTTCTGATTGTGCGATTCCTGTGATCTTTTCAACCACATCTTTAATAGATTCCAGGTGTTGGATATTAACGGTGGAAATTACATTGATGCCGGCGGAAAGAATCTCCTCGATATCTTGCCAACGCTTCTCGTTTTTGGAGCCATTGATGTTGGTGTGGGCTAGTTCATCCACTAAGACAATCTGAGGATGACGCAGCAAAATGCCATCGAGATCCATCTCGGTAAAGGTGCGTCCGGCATAGACCATCTCCTTGCGAGGCAAAATGGTTAGTCCTTCTAGTTTTTCTTGCGTGCGCGGGCGGCCATGTGTTTCAACAATTCCGACTAGGACATCGGCTCCACGTTCTCGCCGTCGGTTGCCCTCATCGAGCATCGCGAAGGTTTTTCCAACGCCAGGGGCCATACCCAGATAGACACGGAGATTGCCTCGCGAAGTCATGCCTAAAGATTATCTCTTTAGAGAAAGATTGAGCGTGAGCACGTTGACCGTTTCCTCACCTAGGAAACCAAGAAGACGATGGTGGGTTGCGTCCTTGATTTTTGTCATGACTTGATTCAAGGTAAGTTTTTGGGCAGTTGCGACCCTCTGTGCCTGCAAATCAGCGTAAGCAACCGAGATATCAGGATCAAGTCCCGATGCGCTAGAAGTGATCGCATCAGCAGGAACTGCGGACAGTGGGACACTTTCCTCTTTAGCGATTGCAGCTTTACGAGTGGTGAGAGTTGCGGTGAGGGTTGGATCATTCGGTCCAAGGTTTGATGCGCCTGAACTTAAGGCGTCATAACCATTGTTGCCCGCGTTGCTGGGACGAGAGTGGAACCATTGTTCGCCACCAAATGATTGCCCGATCAATGTGGAACCGACTATTTTGCCATTCACTGTTACCAGTGATCCATGAATCTGGTTCTTGGCGAAGATCTCTCCAGCCCCAAATGAGGCCAACGGATATCCGATGCCCAGTACCAAAGTAATCACGATGAGAAAACGGATAGAAGTAGTAACTTGCTTGAATGAGTTCATGATTATCCCAACCTTGGAATGAGTTCAACGAGTAGATCAATGAGTTTGATCCCGATGAAAGGGGAAATGAGTCCACCCACCCCGTAAATCAAGATATTGCGAGTGAGCAACGAACCTGCACTCGCCGGCCGGTACTTAACACCTCGTAAGGCGAGTGGCACCAAAGCGATAATTATCAGGGCGTTGAAAATCACCGCTGACAAGATTGCCGAGTGTGGACTATGCAAATGCATAATGTTGAGGCGCTTGAGACCAGGAAATTGAGTAGCAAACATGGCAGGCAAGATGGCAAAGTACTTAGCGATATCGTTCGCAATTGAGAAGGTTGTGAGAGCACCGCGGGTGATCAACAGTTGCTTTCCAATGGCTACGATTTCGATCAACTTGGTGGGATCTGAATCTAGGTCAACCATATTTCCAGCCTCTTTGGCGGCAGATGTTCCGGAATTCATGGCAACTCCCACATCAGCTTGAGCTAGCGCAGGTGCATCATTTGTTCCATCACCACACATGGCGACTAAGCGTCCACCTTCTTGCTCAGCTTTAATCAGATTCATCTTGTCTTCTGGTTTTGCCTCTGCCAAAAATTCGTCGACACCAGCTTCCGCTGCGATCGCCGCTGCTGTGAGTTTGTTGTCACCCGTAATCATCACAGTTTTGATGCCCATCCTACGAAGTTCATCAAAGCGTTCTTTCATGCCAGGTTTAACTACGTCCTTCAAATGAATTACGCCTAGTGCTTTTTTTGTGCCTTTGTAAGCGTAAGCGACAACTAGGGGAGTTCCACCGGTGCCTGCAATTGCTTCGACTTTTTCCTGAAGATCAACACTGACACTCGACTCATCTCCAACCCAACTCAGAACTGAGGAACCTGCTCCCTTGCGGTATTCGGCGATAGAGCCGTCCGCTAGCGTGATGTCACATCCACTCATGCGCGTTTCGGCAGAAAATGGTTCGAATGTGGCGTCGATTAACTCCTGTTCCCAATCTTCGGAGCTAAGACCTTGGGAGTCCGCAAGAGTAATAATTGACTTGCCCTCAGGGGTTTGATCGGCCCCGCTCGAGAGGTAGGCACTGTGAACCAGTTCAGACATTTCCACACCATTGAGAGGAATAAACGCAATTGCTTGGCGATTTCCGTAGGTAATAGTGCCAGTCTTATCCAATAGCAAAGTATTTACATCCCCTGCTGCTTCAACGGCGCGCCCTGACATTGCTAAAACATTGCGTTGAACCAATCGATCCATACCAGCGATGCCAATGGCCGAAAGCAACGCACCGATTGTTGTGGGGATGAGACAAATGAGAAGAGAGACGAGAACGATGATGGTCTGTTGAGCATGACTAAAGATTGCTAGTGGTTGCAAGGTAACGACTGCCAGCATAAAAACTATCGTTAAACTCGCAAGGAGAATGTTTAGGGCAATCTCATTTGGAGTTTTCTGTCGAGAGGCACCTTCAACCAGTGCGATCATCCGATCAATAAAAGTCTCGCCAGGACGAGCAGTAATGCGTATTACGATTCGATCCGAGAGCACTCGAGTGCCTCCCGTTACCGATGAGCGATCCCCGCCAGCCTCTCGAATTACGGGAGCAGATTCTCCGGTTATTGCCGACTCATCGATGCTAGCGATTCCTTCGATTATCTCACCGTCACTTGGAATGAGGTCGTTTGCTACACAGACAACGATTGAACCGAGCGTAAGTTCACTTGAATTAACGATGGTTTCGGTTCCATCTAGGGCCATGAGGCGTGCGAGTGAATTGGTGCGAGATTTGCGCAAACTATCAGCTTGCGCTTTACCTCGACCTTCGGCAATAGCTTCCGCTAAATTGGCAAAAAGAACAGTTCCCCAGAGCCAGGCAACAATCCACCAAGAGAAGACATTAGATTTATTGATAGCGAGGACCGTTGTGAAAATAGCACCGACTTCGACTACGAACATGACTGGATTTTTAGCCATCAGACGGGGATCAATTTTGCGCAGCGCGGCAGGTGTCTCTTTCAAGATCGTGCGTGGATCAAGAATTGTCATCGGAGTCCTTCTGCTAGTGGTCCAAGTGCAAGAGCTGGAATATATGTAAGGGCAACTACAACCACAGCGACCGTGATTAATAGTGCAACAAAGAGTCCATTGCTGGTGCTCAGCGTTCCTTTACTTGACGGAACATGATCCTGTTTAGCAAGTGAGCCAGCCAGACCAAGCACAAGAATCATTGGAATGAATCGACCCAGAGCCATCACGATTCCAAGGACAATATTTAAGAAGGGCGTGTTGGCACTAAGTCCAGCAAATGCGCTTCCATTGTTATTTCCCGCTGAGGTGAACGCATAGAGCAGCTCACTGAGTCCATGCGAACCATTGGCCGAAATGGATTTTCGGACGCCTGAATTGCTAAATGCAATCCCCGCACCTGCCAGAACCAGTAGGGGAGTGGTCAGTATGTAGAGTGATGCAAATTTGATCTCTTTGGACTGTATCTTTTTTCCTAGAAATTCTGGCGTTCGACCCACCATAAGTCCACACAGGAAGACCGTCACCATCGCAAGCACCAGCATTCCGTAGAGACCAGATCCCGTTCCGCCCGGAGATATCTCACCGAGCATCATGTTGAACATTAAGATTCCGCCAGCTAGTGGTGTAAATGATTCGTGTGCCGCATCAATTGCTCCTGTGGAAGTACTTGTGGTTGCGCTGGCAAATAGCGCCGAGGCTCCAACCCCGAAACGAGTTTCTTTTCCTTCCATTGCACTTCCTGCGACTTTGAGAGCAGAACCTGAGTGATGCAGTTCCAGAGCAGTAGTTGCTGCGGTTGTTGCGAGGAAAATTCCAAACATTGCAGCAAGAATTGCCAGTCCCTGTTTCTTGTTATTGATGAGCTTGCCCATGGTCCAAGGAAGTGCGAATGGGATTACAAGAAGTAAGAAAATCTCCAGCAGATTTGTAAATCCACTTGGATTTTCAAAGGGATGTGCGGAGTTTGCGTTGAAAAAACCGCCTCCGTTAGTTCCAAGTTCCTTGATTGCCTCTTGGCTGGCAACTGGTCCTCCCGGAAGGTGTTGAATCCCACCGGCAATGGTGTGGATGGTGCGATTAGCACTGAAATTTTGGATGACCCCATTGAGCATCAGCACCACAGTGGCGAGTGCGCTAAAGGGAAGCAAAATTTTAAAGATGGTGCGATACATATCTACCCAGAAGTTTCCCAGGTTGACGCCCTTGCGAGAGTTGAATGCTCGAACCAGAGCGATAGCTACGACAATTCCAGCGGCAGCAGATGCAAAGTTTTGAACTGCTAGACCCGCCATCTGACTGAAAAATCCTAGAGTGGATTCACCTGAGTAATTCTGCCAATTGGTATTAGTGATAAAAGAGATCGCGGTGTTCCAGGCAAGGGCGGGAGACATGCCTTTGAAGCCTTCCGACCAAGGAAGATAATTCTGCAATCGCAATATTCCATATAGAAGAAGAAGCGAGATTCCAGAGAAGCTAAGAAGGGAAGTTGCATAGCCTTTCCATGTTTGAGAGGCGCGGGTATCTACCCCAATGCTGGAGTAAAAACGCTTTTCAAACCATCCAATTTTTTCACTTTTGAAAACCTTAGCCATGTAGTTGCCCAGCGGGACAATGACTACTCCCAACAAAACGACGAGTGCCATATCGGTGAAAAGCGTTGATGAAAGTTCGCTCATTTGAAACGCTCCGGAAATAGTAAGGCGAACACTAAATAGCCGGTCATAAAAATGGCCAGGACGAGTCCAGTTGCTTGTGCCATTAGTTGCGCCCCAGACCTTTCACGATCAGAGCAAAGAACATAAAAATTGCGGTAAACCCCACGATAGCTAAAACGTCTGCCATCCTCTTTCCTTCCTTTGAACCGGGCTCTTTTGCCCCCTAATAGGCAGAGGTTAGAACAGCGCATGGCTGGAATCCCAAGAAATCGTGAATTCCTAACAGATTCCTAACAACTTTGACTTTCTGAATGTAATTGCCGGTGAATTCGGTGGTGGAGTCAAAACTGAGTAGAAACTCAAAATTAATCTCATCATTTTGAAAAATACTTTAAATTCTGAGGTCATCCAACCAAGCTAAATAAACAATAATTGGGCGCCTTCGGTGAGTTCCATGAAGTCTGAAGCGCTAATAACGCCTTCGATATCCTCTCTTAAGTCCGCAAGAGTCAATTTATTCATGTCTGCTGAGAGGCGACAAGCCCATAAGTGACCGCCTGCAGCGACGATCTGTTCCAAGAAATCAGGGACTTCGGGGACACCTAGATCGGCGATCTGCTTCTTGAGCATATGTGTTGCGATTCCGGTCATGGCAGGAGTAATCGCTTGCGGAATATGCATATTCATTCCAGGTATATGCATCGCAGTATTACCCATTGGACTAAATTGCAGATGGTTCATGCGAGATCTTGTGATCATGTCGAATCCCCAGAAGGTGAAGAACAAGTGAGTCTCTATCCCTTCTCCAAGTGCTGCATTTCCCAAAATTAGTGCGGGGTATGCCATATCTAAATTACCCTTAGAACAGATAATTGCGAGCTTGCGATCGGAATGTTCTGATCCAAAGTTGGGAACTTTTAGTGGTGCAGTTGCAGTAGTTGTAGTCATTTTCATACACATCCTTTTGGCTTTGGTAGACCAGCGATGTATGCCATCTTCTTAGCTGGCTTCTTTGGAAATAATTGAAATTGCTCTTTCACTGGAAATCCACCAACCGTTTGTGTGTGACGAGAAGTTGCTGACTCTCCCACTTTTTTGAAATCATTTCGGAGAAAGTTAATTACCTCCCAGTGTCTTGGAGTGAGGGCAATCTCTACTTGTTGGGCGAGGATGGCAGCGATTTCTGGGCTCCATTCATCGTATTCCGTCAAGAAACCATCTTCGTTGACATGTACATTTTTTCCAGCAATCTCCATTGTTGACATTTTCTCTCCTTCATCGGTTCCAATTTTACGCTTATTATTTTTGATCTACTCTATGTTTTCCGGACATTGACATCTTTGAGGTAATCGGAATATGCCGTCCCTTCATCAACATATTCCAATAAATCCACTTAAAGGCCAGCTTGCCCATATGGTTCATCCGACTCTCCTTCAGAAGAGAGAAAGGGCCAACAAGGGGGAGTGGAAACATTCCGGTGAGCGGTTCAACTTGGTAATTGAAGTCAATGAGCAATCCCTTGCCATGTCCTGATTCAATGAAACAATTTGCATGTCCATCAAACTTGTGGGGCATAGGGCGGTCATTGATATATTCGATAAAATTATCGGCAAATAAATCGATCGCAAAGTGTGCTACCGAGCCGGCTTTAGAGGCGGGAATATCTGACGCATCTCCTAGTCCGAATATATTTTCATATTTTTTAGATAAGAATAATTCTTTATCAACGGGTAAGAAATTCAGATCATCACCCAGTTCGGAGTCTGCAATAAAATCGGCTCCCATGTTGACCGGGACTGTCACGAGGAGATCGAATGGAATTTCACGTTCATCCATCGAGATTAAGGTTTTAGTCTCGGGAACAATCCGATCTATAACAAAGTCGGGTTCAAGACTGATATTCCTATCGCTGAGCAGGGATCCCAAACGTTTGGAACTGACAGGCTTTGTAAAAGCACCTTCCAAAGGAGTCACATAAGTGATTTCAACTAAATCCCGCATTTTTCTCTCTTCGAAATATGCATCAGCGAGAAAGGCGAACTCCAAAGGAGCCACCGGGCACTTGATCGGCATTTCTGAAATGTGAATTACCAATCGCCCTCCTTTAAATTCACGCAACGCTTGGCCTAAAGCAATTGAGCCTTCGAGGGTATAAAAATCGAAGGCGCTCTTGTACCAAATAGAAGAATCGGAAAGACCTGGGGTTTGATCTGGCCGCGGTGTGGTTCCTGAAGCTACGACCAGGTAGTTGTAATCAAGAGTGCGACCATCGACAAGTTCAACTTTGTTTTCATCGGGGTGGATTACATTTATTTTCGCTGAAATAAAATTCACTCCAGGGGGCAAGAGTTGCTGACGAGGTTTGATCAATTCCTTTGGCTCATACACTCCGAAAGGAAGTAACAGCAGACCAGGCTGGTACAGATGCTGGTTATCCTGATCAACGACCGTAATCAACCACTCGCGTTTATCCAATTTTTTAAAAAGTTTATTGGCAACCATCGTGCCAGCGGATCCTCCACCAAGAATCAGTAGATTTTTCATCTTCATCTCCTTATGACATTTCAAGGCTACGCTTGAAATTCTTGGGTTGGTCGGAAAAACCTTGTCTCTTGCGTCTCATTCCAAAACTAGGGTGAAGAGGATTTGGGGGGTGAAGAGGAGCATTCATTTTCCGAAATTTGGCTTTCAAAGGCTCAATTACAACTTTATAGTTTCCGCTGAGTGAAACTTCGAAACATCAAGTTTTAAGCGTGTTTATCGCTTTTTTTGCCTAATAGCCTCAAAGGTTAAAACTTTCAGAGCCACACAAATTATCCTCAACATAGTTCTAGATAAAGTGTTTATTGGGTGGTGTGGCCCCTAGGCTTATTACATTGCGTGAGTGAAAAGGGATTTAAGCTCATTGTGATTACAGTATTAGTTGTTTTTATGGTGCCCTAGAGCGGAGTTAGCGTTCCATGTCTTCTAGTCATGACGCTGTTTACTGGGGTTTTAAAAAACTTTTGTTCAGTTTTTCTGCGCTGTTTGTTGGTCTCTCATTGGTTTCGGGGAATTTTTTTGTTCCGGCAGCGCATGCAACGGAAGTTATAAAAATCTGTGACAAGACGAA
>JAYVUF010000055.1:0-2006 GCA_043788135.1 Actinomycetes bacterium | reverse complement strand
GCTTTTCTAACCAAGATTGCGATTTTGGAGACCTTAGGTCTGGTTTTGATCGTTGTTGGTGTAGTCCTAGTTCTCCTGGGCGCGATTGGTCGCCCTATGGGCGGTCGCCGTCACTATTGGTGACACAAACCAACAAACCAACATACGAACTTCGACGAGTGCAAGGCAAGATCGTCAACTCTTAGGATTTTGCGCGAGTTAACTCCCTGGTAATGGGGTGAGACCGTAGCGGGCGATAACATCAGGTAACCAATCAGGGCTGCCAAACTGGAGTCCGTATTTGTTGCCAAGCTCCGATAAAACTTCTAGTGGCGGTGGTCCTTCGGCAAGCAGATCGCTCAGCTCTTGGAAGAAATTCTCGAAGCCAGCCGGACTAATTATTTCAATCATATGGGCAGGCACCTTGCCCGCGTTCCACATAGTGTGCATTTCACCGCGTGGTTTGGTGATGTATCCACCAGAACCCAAAACGACCTCCCGATCTCCGGATCGGAATCCAATTTCGCCCTGAGTAACTATCGAGTACTCGTCCTCTCGTGTGTGCAGGTGGGGTGGGACTAGAGCGCCCACCGGGAAGGGATGCTCGACGATTGACACTTCACCGTTGGTGTTCTTGCCCCAAAGTTTGAAAGCAACGCCAATAGTGCCAAGATTCCCTGATCCCCCTGCACCAGGTTGGACGATAGTAAGTGGTGGTACTTGAGTGTTCATATCTCCTCGTATTCATCGAACATAGGTGTATTATGAATATATGGGTTAAGGAGGAACTTTGTCAAGCGATTACCCTGACGAGTCGCAACGGTCGTATCGGATGCAGCGGCGCTCGGAAAACGTCGACGACACCAGACTCAAGATCGTTGCAGCAACCGTAGAACTTCACAGCACTCTTGGACCAGCAGCTACAACGGTGATGGGTATCGCTGATAAAGCTGGCGTCACTCGTGCCACCGTTTATAGACATTTTCCCGACGAACTCTCACTTTTTGATGCCTGCTCGATGCACTGGTTAAGTCAACAGATTGGGCCGAGACCCGATGTGTGGGCTCAAATCCCCGATGCGCAAGAACGGCTACAAGCCGGTCTGGCTGACCTCTACCGTTTTTATCGAAATGGCGAATCTATGCTCACTCTTATCTATCGTGATCTGGAATATCTACCCGCAAAACATCAACTTGAATTGCAGGAGAAAGACGATTATTGCCGAGAGGTCCTGCTCGCCGCATTTCCCAAACGCACCAGATCCGAAAATCACTTGCGGGCGGTTGTGGGGCATGCAGTGTCCTTTGGGACATGGCGATCACTTTGTATCAATAATCAATTATCGAACAAAGCCGCAGTCGATGTAATGGTTGACTTCACGATGAACGCTGCAAGAAGGTATGGGGGATAATCGCAATATTTTGTAATGGTTACAAGGCGAGCCCCCCGTCAGGATTGAACTGACGACCTTCCGCTTACAAGGCGGATGCTCTACCACTGAGCTAGGGAGGCGAACCGCGATTCGCGGTGCTTCAAGAGGGGCAATTATGACACGAGAAAAAGGCAGAAGCGAACCCGCCTAGATCAAGGTAAGTTGCGCTCGTGCGCCTCGGAGTTTTAGATGTTGGATCAAACACGATTCACTTACAAGTGGTCGATACCCATCCAGGTGCCCGGCCCAATCCCACTTTTAATTACAAAGAAGAGTTGCGCCTTACCGAATTTCTTAATGAAAAAAATGAGATCAATGAAGAAGGTATCGCGCAGCTTCGTCGCTCCATCGGGAATGCAGTTCTCCAAGCACGTACCGTGCAGGTAGAGGAGTTCTTACCCTTTGCAACATCCGCCCTACGTGAAGCGGCAAATGGTGAGAGCATCATCGCGGGAATCAATAAAGAATTTGCTATTGACCTACAAGTTCTTGGGGGCGATGAAGAGGCCAAGTTAACTTTTCTAGCTGCTCGGCGTTGGTTTGGCTGGTCGAGTGGGCGGTTACTAGTAATTGATATTGGTGGTGGATCTCTTGA
>JAYVUF010000054.1:0-3400 GCA_043788135.1 Actinomycetes bacterium | reverse complement strand
TCGGCGCAGGTAGCTTTAGGTGCGGCAACTAGTCAAGCCAATATTGCAACTTCTCATGCGGCCCTCACTCAGGTTGCGGTGGTAGAAGCCAATAAAACGATTGGACGAATGGCGGCAAACGCGTATATCAGTGGTGGTGGATTTACAACGCTTAATAGCGTCCTTGAATCTAACGGTCCTCAAGATTTAATCGATCGTCTCAGTATTCTCAACCAAGTTGGAGCAACGGATGCAGTTGCTCTCACACGATATAAAAGCGCCTTTGTAATTGCTCGCGCCGCTCAAGCCGAAGCAAATGCCGCGAAAATCGTTCAGGCTAACGCCACGGCAAAGGTAGCCACGGCAAAGGTGGCCGCCGCGACTGCTCAATCTGCTCAGGCGGGCGAAGTTGCGAAATTACGGGCCGTTCAGGCCCAACTCATTTCCGAACTCACTAAGGCTCGCAATATTCGCATCACTCTTCAGCAACAGAGAGCTCTCTGGGAGTTGGAGCAATCGAGTGCCAATACCGCCGCACATACAAAAGGTCAATCAAGAATTTGGCCAGATCGTGGATTTAAAGGACGCAGCACAATTCGTAGTACTGATGCCATGCGGGCAAAGGCAGTTGCTTTCGCCCGAGTACAAGTCCTCGCTCGCAAACCATATGTGTGGGGCGCTCAAGGGCCAAACTCTTTTGACTGTTCTGGTTTGGTTTACGCCGCGTACAAAGCCGCAGGACTTGGTTATCCCAACTGGTCTCGCTTAAATGCCGCTCTATTCTTCGTGGACAGCCAGAGAGTTCCACTCGGCGATTTGTTACCCGGCGACCTTCTCTTCTATTCCTACGATGGTTCGGTACAAAATATTCACCACATGTCTATCTACGCGGGCAATGGAATGATGTGGGAGGCCAACTCCACTCGAACTGGTCTGCTCTTCTCCAACATCTATAGCGTGCCCGGAATGATGCCTTCAGGTGGTCGCGTTTAACAATTAGGCTAAAGCCCATGGAATCCACTCATGCAGTGAGGCAAGCGGTCCGCCCGTGGGTTGAATCAGCCCCAGCGCGAATTCTGCTTGGAGTCTCTGGTGGAACTGATTCCATGGCACTGGCAATCGCATGCCTCCAAGAGTGTAAAAAAGCGGGCGTCGATCTAGTCGCGATTATCGTGGACCATCAACTTCAATCTGCTTCCGCTGAAGTTGCTTCCAGCACCAAGAGTGAGTTGCATCGTCTGGGATTTGAAACGGTTGAGATCATGACGGTGAGAGTTGAACGCCAAGATGGCATGGAAGCGTCAGCTCGGAGAGCGCGCTACCTGGCATTTGATGAGGCGATTGCCAAGTATCAACCTGATTACTTTTTCCTTGCCCATACTAAAAATGATCAGGCCGAAACAGTTCTTCTGGGGTTGGCTCGCGGTTCCGGTACGCGATCTCTCTCTGGGATGGCCACTGTGAGCGGGAAGTTCATCAGGCCACTGCTAGATCTCGAACGGCGAACTACTGAGAGCGTCTGCCAAGAAAATGGGGTCAAAGTATGGCAAGACCCTCATAACTCTGATGTGCACTATGCCCGGGTTCGAGTTCGAAACGAAGTACTCCCCGTCTTGGAATCTCAACTGGGGCCAGGCATTCAAAGCGCGTTAGCAAGAAGTGCCAAAATTCTGCGCCAAGATGCAGATGCCTTGGATCTCCTAGCCGCTCAATTTCTAGCCTCCCGAGATTCCACTCAATTTGAGGTTAAAGAGCTCCTCGATCTCCCGCAAGCGATCAGGGCCCGGGTGCTACGTCTGGCGATATATGAAGCCGGAGCCCCCGAAGGTTCACTCTCGGCTGGACATCTCTCTCCAATTGAGGCGTTGATCACGCAGTACCACGGTCAAGGGGCAGTTTCCCTTCCCGGTGGTGTGAAGGTTGCGCGAATTTCGGGCAGACTCTGGCTCTCACATCAGATCTCATAAGACATAAAAGGAGAACCGTGGATTTAAGCACCGCAGGCGAAGATATTGATCGTGTCATAGTTTCAGCGCTGGAAATCCAGGCACGTTTAAAAGAGATCGCTATCCACATAGAGCGCGATTACGAGGGGCGAGATTTGTTAGTAATCGGAATTCTTAAGGGTGCCGTTATGACGATGGCTGACTTTGTGCGCTCGCTCAACCGTCACGTAGAGATGGATTGGATGGCTGTGACCTCATACGGTTCTGGAACAAAATCGAGTGGTGTCGTTCGAATATTAAAAGATCTCGATCGAGATATTACCGGGCGTGAAGTATTGATAGTTGAAGATATCGTTGACACTGGCCTGACGCTTGCTTGGCTTAAATCAAATTTACAATCTCGAGGGACTAAGAGTGTAGAAATATTTACGATGCTCCGTAAGCCAGATGCTGCAAAAGTTGATGTTGAGGTCAAGTACGTGGGATTTGATATCCCTAATGAATTTGTTGTCGGCTATGGTTTAGATTACAACGAAAAATATCGCAATCTAGATTTCATCGGCATTTTGGCTAAAGGGGTCTACTCCTGATAACAATCTTAACTATGAAATAAATATGAAATAGATTCCGTTACCCACGTTATGACGATAGAGAAGAGCAATGGCAGATAATAAGATAAAGCTTCCTGGTAAGAGAATTCGCAAGTTAATGCGAGGCCCACTTTTTTGGATTGTTCTCGCGCTCATACTCGTAGTATCACTGGGAAAGATATCGGGGAGCGGAAGCGCGTACACCTCTGTTGATACTTCAACTGTGCTTGCTGAGATTTCCCAGAACAAGGTGGAATCTGCCCTGATTATCGATAAAGATCAGAAGATTCAAATAATTTTGAAGAGTGGTGAATCGGTGAATGGCGCTACTCACCTGGTAGCAAATTATGTTGCCAATGAAGAACCGCAGATAACGGAATTATTGACGAGCAATCCTCCTACTAAAACCTGGAGCGTTAAAGTTCCAACTACCTCGTTTCTTGCTTCGCTATTTTTTAGCTTCGCCCCATTTCTGGTTATTGGTTTTATCCTCTTGTTATTTATGTCCAATGCACAGGGCGGAAATCGAATATTTTCATTCGGAAGATCTAAGGCAAAACTGCAGTCGAAAGAAGCACCCAAAACCACCTTCGCCGATGTTGCTGGAGCCGATGAGGCAGTTGCAGAATTGCGTGAGATAAAAGATTTCTTAGCAGATCCCCAGAAATATCATGATATCGGAGCCAAAATTCCTAAAGGAGTATTGCTCTACGGTCCTCCTGGAACGGGTAAGACGCTCTTAGCTCGAGCTGTTGCAGGTGAAGCCAATGTTCCATTTTTCTCGATCTCGGGTTCAGAATTTGTTGAGATGTTTGTTGGAGTTGGAGCTTCGCGCGTGCGTGATTTATTCAAACAGGCCAAAGAGGCTGCACCCGCCATTATTTT
>JAYVUF010000053.1:0-3273 GCA_043788135.1 Actinomycetes bacterium | reverse complement strand
GCGCTCTCCATTGCCAAATATGGATTCACTGCAGAAGCACCAAATCCAATGAGTAAAGCCACATGGTGAACTTCACGAACTTCGCCACTTTCGACTATCAAACTTACCTGCGTCCGAGTCTTCTCGCGTATCAAATGATGGTGAACCGCAGACGTGAGTAAAAGAGAAGGAATCGGGGCCTCCTCCCCATCGCCATCGCGATCGGAAAGCACGACAATTCGAGCCCCATTTTTTATCGCCTCTGACACTTCGGCGCGAATCTCCTCAATCCGATCGCGCAACGCAGTTGTTCCACTAACTGCAGGGAATAATCCCCGAACTACATGCGTATCAAAGTGCGGATGCTCTCCGTCCGCATTCACATGAATAATCTTTGCCAGTTCATCATTATCAATCACGGGGAAATCCAGCGATATTTGGCGACATGACTCAGGTGAGGGATCGAGAAGGTTTGACTCGGCGCCAATTGTCTGGCCCAAACTCGTCACCATCTCTTCACGAATAGCATCAAGCGGAGGATTTGTAACTTGAGCAAAAAGTTGCGCAAAATAATCAAAAAGTAATCTCGACTTATCAGAGAGTGCTGCGATGGGAGAATCCGTACCCATTGAACCCAATGGCTCGGCTCCATTTTTGGCCATGGGCGCAATAATGATACGTAACTCTTCCTCGGTGTAACCAAATGCGCGTTGCCTACGAATTACCGAGGAGTGAGGATAAATAATGTGTTCACGTGATGGAAGATCCGCCAACCGAACAACTCCTTCAGCCAGCCATTCACCATATGGAACTGCAGCGGCCAATGAATCTTTGATCTCGTCATCTTCGATGATTCGACCTTCAGCAATATCTACGAGAAACATCCGTCCCGGTTGCAAACGTCCTTTACGAACAATTTTAGAAGGTTCAATGTCAAGAACCCCAACTTCTGAGGCAAGAATCACTAGACCATCATCTGTGACCCAAAAGCGCGAAGGACGTAAACCATTGCGATCTAGAACTGCTCCTACTTGTGTTCCATCCGTGAAGGTCACACAAGCCGGACCATCCCAAGGCTCCATGAGCGAGGCATGGAAGGCATAAAAATCCCGACGTGGCTCAGACATCGTTGTGCTGTTTTCCCAGGCTTCGGGGATCATCATCAAAATTGAGTGAGGTAGCGAGCGACCAGTCAGATAGAGCAACTCCAAGACTTCATCAAATGACGCAGAGTCACTACCCGAACTATCAACAATAGGAAAGAGCCTGGAAATATCCCCAGGGATCAAAGGGCTCGATAAGAGTGCCTCACGCGCGCGCATCCAATTGCGATTACCGCGAACCGTATTGATCTCTCCGTTGTGGGCGATAAAACGGTAAGGATGCGCAAGCGGCCATGATGGGAAGGTGTTAGTTGAAAAACGTGAGTGCACGAGCGCTAAAGGAGATTTCAATAATTCATCTGATAAATCTGGGAAGAATTCCTCTAGTTGACCAGTCGTAAGCATCCCTTTGTAAACAATGGTGCGCGCAGATAAAGATGGAAAATAAATAGGGAAGGCACGTTCAACCCGCTTGCGGAAGCAGAAGGCAAGTCGCTCTAATTCAAGATCGCTCTCATCGTTAGTTCCAGCTATGAAAAGTTGCACAAACCTTGGCATTACTGAAAGCGCAGTTGTACCCAATGAAGAGTCATTTGTCGGAAGTTCTCGCCAGCCGAGTATGTGCAGATTCTCTTCTGCAGCAATTTTTACGATTCCCGGTAAGTCGTCGAAATCCTTATCGATAAATGCAATCCCGGTGGCATACGAACCAACCGGCGGAAGTGAGAATTTAACTGTATTCCGATAGAACTCATCTGGGATACATAATAAAATCCCCGCTCCATCGCCGCTATCGGGTTCCGCACCTGAAGCTCCCCTATGCTCAAGATTTCGAAGTGCAGTAAGTGCTTGCGAGACAATTTCGTGTGTTGGCTCTTTTTTGAGGGTGGCGATCATCGCTACTCCGCATGCATCGTGTTCATCGGCAGGGTTGTACAACCCCTGACGAGGCGGCAAAGCAGAGAAGAGGGTCACGATCGCTCCTAAAGACTTACAGAACGGTCGGGACGACAATGGCCCAACGTATTTCGCTCAGCAGAGCTAAGCAGTGGGAAAGACTACCAACTGGGAAGAGAAATCGGCGCCACAAATATGAAATGAAACTAAGGAAGTACTTCTAAAACGGTTAGATGTGAACAAGCGCCCCGATGCCTGCAGTGACGACCATGCCCAATCCTCCACCAATGAGAACGCGCACGACAGTCCTGAGAAGCGGGGAACCAGCTAAGCGAGAGGAGATGACGCCAGTTCCGAATAAACCTATGAATGCAAAGGCAATAATGAGCGTGACTTTGGTGGTCGTACCTCCGATAAGAGCGCCTATAAGCGGGATGGTGGCACCCAACGCAAAACTGATTGCTGATGCCAACGCCGCCTTGGCGGGCTCTGCCTTATTTCCTTCGAAGTGACCTAACTCATCACGCAAATGTGCCGCTAGACCGTCTTTTTCTGTGAGCGCCTTCGCTACTTGATACGCCAATTCGCGTGAAAGTCCGCGTTCTTCATAAATTTGGGTGAGCTCTTCCAGTTCGCCCTCAGGGTCTATTGCGAGGTGCTCGATCTCCATCTGCCTATCCGAAGCCTCAATATCGACTTGAGATTGCACAGATATGTACTCTCCCACAGCCATTGACATTGAACCTGCAGCTATTCCAGCCAGTCCAGCAACAGGTAAAAAGGAGATACGACCGGCTGCCGCTACGCCAATCAACAAAGATGCATTCGAAACCAACCCGTCATTTGCACCTAGGACCGCCGCGCGAAGCCAACCAGACTTGCTACCGCGATGGTGGAGATTGCGTAATGTAACTTCTTCAAGAGCCATGACTGAATCTTATCCGAAGAAGTTAATTCCCGTCTTTGTCGAAGTTGACCCCATCTTGTTCTCATTGACCAGCCGTTGGTCGTATCCCAACGCGTTGGCTTGAGTGATTAGGGCTGCATTTGCTACCAGAGTTGAATCAGGATGAAGTGATCGCAAACACTACCGGCGTTGAAGCCTGGTCCTAATGAGGGGCCCCACCCTGAACTAGGGTGGGGCTTACACCTAAATTATTCGATATGCCTAAATGAGTCGATATGCCTAAATTATTCGATATGGACCGTTGCCACTTCCGCGATAGCGCGAGGGTTCTTGCTCTTGAGGTACAACAAGGTTCCAACTCCAAGCAGCATCCAAATCGCCATTGCA
>JAYVUF010000052.1:0-3375 GCA_043788135.1 Actinomycetes bacterium | reverse complement strand
GACTACATTTTCTCCAGTTTTTTGAGCTGCGGCAAGAGTTGTCTTTGCTGCGATTAACTCCTTGTTTAAAGCCTCCATCCACATATGGAAACCCAAGATGCGATGCTGACCGTCAAGAATTTTGATGGATTGACGTGAATTCCGAGGAATTGAAAGCACTCCCAGAATGACTGATGGATCGCCGACCATGTCGTTCACTTCAGGCAATGGGGCAAAATCTAGAACCTCAAAAGGGCACCAGAGAAGAAGACTCGGACTAGCCCACTCCATGCGCTCATTTACGTAGTCCCTGAATAGCTTTCCTCGCGATTCCTGAACGATGCGGTTGTCTTCCTGCGCTACACCAACCGGCGGAGCATCAACTCCCGATGTGAGCTGCGAAATGCACATATCAAGGTGATAAACGGGACGGCTACCCATGTACTTTTTTGTAGCAAGAAATTTGTCATCACGGTGGTAGCCGGTGAGGATCAGTTTGGCAGGAACTTCAATCGTCATCTTAAGACCTTTTTTCTCTCAATTAGATACAGAGAAGAGTAATAAGAAATTAAAACTTGTGTCAAGCGATTAACCTGTCTTTTAAAATCTTTTTTAACTTATTTATCTGCTAAATGGCCAGGAAACCACCTATCCGGAGTTACGTGAGCTATATAGCCCCACCCTTCGCCGAAAAATGCCGATATCACTCCCTCACTCGTGATCCGAAGTCGTCCCCCACTCGGTTTTCGGGCTATCAAGACAGCCCCCAAGCTGTCGGCGGCCTCGGGCAGGAGCTCATTCAGCGAAATCCCAGCTTTTCTATCCTTGATAATTCCAGACAAGGTCAACGTGTAACTATGCGGCAAGAAAGGGCCGTCGATTTCAGTGCCCACATCCAACTCTTCGCCGCTGGTTACCTCGAGAATGGCCCGAACGAGTCCAGGCATCTCTTCTTCCGGCAACTCTGATTCCAGAGTAGGGGACACTCTAGGAAGAAAGAGGTCAAGCACGACTTCGCACTCGCGAATCACTGGTAGCCCGTCGACGGCATATGCCACTTTGTTAACGCTGCGAGCCAAGTCGCTGAGCTGGTCCGGAGTTGCATCGATCTGCTGATGGAACCAGAGGTGTCGCTCCCCGAGAATTTGTTCAATTAATGCGTAGAAGTCCTTCTGGTTGTTTCTCGGGATTACATCGTTAAGGGGTTTGCGAAGAATGGATCGCATATCAGGATGTGCAGGAAGGGCGAGGTGCTTAAATAACAGCGCAGGGTCACGATAATTCACTGATTTGAGACTGAGATCCTTTATCTGCATCTCGAGCAGCCAATTAGGTCCCTTGTCTTTAGAAACTTTTTCATTTATAAATGCAAAGAGGTCTGCGGCAAGACAATTAATTAAGCCCATTCCTGCTGCGTGGATGAAGGATTCTACAGCCAAATCAGGTACCGCTATTCGAATCGCACGTTCCTCAATTTCCACCAAAGCCCCTTTCGTCCATCCTTGTAATTCTTTCAAGTACCTTAGAGAATTGCGCTGACATTTGGAAGGGGATTGCATGCCGTCCGGCGATATTTATTACAGCCCTAGTCACAATTGGCCCTCTGACCTGATTGCAGAAATTCAGCCATCTCAAATTTTGATAATCGGGCAACCCACTAGCGAGGTGGTCGCAGCGGCTAAAGCAACTGGTGTAGAAATTAAGCATTACGAACCCGAAAGAGTAGGGTTAATTCCTCTCGGATCCACTTTTTTCCGACATCTGAATCGTCAAGACGGTTGGAAATTAGTTTTTAGCTATCTCGGGAGTAGCAGTCGAAGTGCAGTTGTCTCCGAAAGACAACAATATTTAGCAGACAACGACCCATTGATTTATATCAGCGACTCCTTTGGCTTCCATTGGGACAATGCACAGCATTTTGGAGAGTCTGCAAAATTCAACATTGGCGACAGCGTCCAAATATTTATCAACGGCGACAATCGCGTTGGCAAGGTTGAAAAGATTCAATTTGTTTCAGGAGCCGTTCGCTATGGAGTGCTTACTAATTCTGGCTTAGTCCATCTCTTCGAAGAAGCCCTAGAAATTCTAAATTCAACACCTGGAGATCCGCTCACGTGGATTACTCAGAGGCCTTCCAACGCGGAAACCATTGCATTAACGCTCACAGCAACCAAACTTCGCGACCCGTTAACAGAGGTTATCTACTCATTTCAAACCAGCAGAACACTTTTTCGGCCCTATCAATTTAAACCTGTCTTAAAAATGTTAACGGGTGCAACTCAGAGAATTCTTATCGCCGATGAAGTGGGTCTTGGCAAAACAATTGAGGCAGGTTTGATCTGGAGCGAGCTTGAGTTCCGCTCTCCGCTTGAGAATGTACTTGTTGTGTGTCCAGCAGTTCTCAAGAAAAAATGGCAAAACGAAATGCTTAATCGTTTCGACCGCAAACTTTTAGAGCTCAATCGAGAGCGACTTGAAGAATGGGTAGAAAGTCTCGAAAAGGGCCATCCCGAACCGCTGTGCGGAGTAGCTTCGCTTGAAAGCCTACGCAATTCTCCTCTCCTAGATCGAATTAGAGATATTGGCCCAAAGTTGGATTTGGTTATTGTTGATGAGGCGCATTACCTTCGAAACTCCGGAAATAAAAGCAATGAACTAGGGCAAGATTTGTCCGATTGGGCAGATCATATGATTTTCTTATCGGCAACTCCTCTGAATCTGCAAGCAGAAGACCTTTTTAATCTACTTACACTTCTAGACAGCTCTCAGTTTTTTGATAAGCGCATTTTCCAAAATCAACTCGAGCCAAATAAGCACTTAAACAACATTGCTAAACATCTTGCAATTATAGATACTGATCCGCGCAAATTACTGCCTGAATTAAGTGCGATAGCGCGGACAAATCTCGGTGCTGCGATGACTCAACGCAGCGATTTCCAAAAATTGTCCCAAATCCTCGAAAATGAATCTTTGACCCCCGCAAATATTGCTGAGGCAAAGAGGTGCATAGCAAACCTAAACACTTTGGCAAGCGTCTTTACGCGAACGCGGAAGCAAGACAGCACCGAACCTAGTGCCAAGCGTGAACCCGTACCGATAATCGTCAAATGGACTCCAATGGAACTTGCCTTTTATAACGCCATCAGAAAATGGTTCGTGACACGAGCTATGTCTAATGGTCAGATTCCAGGATTTGCGCTGCAGATGCCGCTTCGTCAAGCCGCTAGCTGTCTGCCTGCAATGGTTGATTATATGAAATCCAAATATGACTTTAAAGAAGATGAAGAAGATCCTTTTGATATTGAAAGTGATGTTGATCCATTTCTTGCACAACTACTCATGGATGAGCTGGTTAATAACTTAAAGGAACTCCCTACTTTTAAGGTTGATACCAAG
>JAYVUF010000051.1:0-7348 GCA_043788135.1 Actinomycetes bacterium | reverse complement strand
TATGCGGCAGCAAGTGCTGCGACGTTATGCATTACGACAGTTGATACCACCCCTGGTGATACCGTCTTGTTGAAATTAATTGGCAGGGTGGGACAGGTGCCCACCACTTTGGTAACCCAATCTCGACCATACCCTGGAATCCCAATAAATATTTTTGAAGCGGGTACTACAGAGACTGCATAAGTCACTGCATTAGTCGTCCATTGAAGTGGTCCGATCGGTCCAGGGCTTGAGGTCGAATAGTCGTAAGCCATGATGTGAAGTTGGTCAATGAGCAATGCCACCTGCGACCAGGCGTAGAGGTAATATCCTTTTTTGCCAGTGACCGGGTTAAAGAGCGGTGGAGTTGTTATCGACAATATCTTCCCCTGCGCATGTAATGCGCTTGATAAATCAGAGATGAATTGTACCCAGCGAGTTTGCGTAGTTGCCCAAGTAGAGATGGGATCTACATATGCGAAGTTTTCAAAATCTAAATCAATCCCATCAAAATTATTAGTAGTAACTAGATTTACTATGGTGGTCACCACGTTCAATCTGGATACCGGATCGGCGAGCAGATTTGAAAGAACCATCTGGGAAATTTGCCCAGTCTTGGGGTTAACATCTGTACCGTCAGTGATCGTTGGAATTATTTTGAAACCGGCGGCTCGCATTGATTGCAACGGTATAGAGATTGGAACATTTGGATTAGCGGGGGTATACAAATCTGCAATAGTTTTCTGATCTTTGAGGGTGTACCAAAAAGGCGAGACCTGTTGAATTAAATCAGCGTTGAGTATTGCGGAAGGAAGCGCGGTCTTCATCGAATAATAGGGAATCCAACCAGTCAATATTTTTCGCGGTTGCCCGAGTGGACTATTGGTTGAAGGTGTTGGAAATGTTGAAGATGGAGGTGGTGAAGATACCGGTGAAGGGACTGGCGAGACCACCGAGGAGATGGAAGGTGACGGGCTGGCGGTAGGGCTGGCTAGAGAGACCTCGGCGCTGGTGCTGGACGCAAGTACCATTGAAACTAGTGCAATGAGTAGAGAGAGTGGAGAGAGTGGAAAGCGCGCAGACCCTTTGGGTCTCACTCTTTCTTCAATCCGTCAAATATCTCCTTACAGGTGGGACAAATTGGAAATTTTTCGGGATCTCGGCTTGGTACCCACTTCTTGCCACACAGAGCCCGAATTGGCTTGCCTGAGACCATTGCTTCGGTGATCTTCTCTTTGCGCACGTAATGTGAAAAGCGTTCATGGTCTCCTTCATCCGTGGGCTCAAGTCGTTCGCGCGTCAAAGTGTCTGTGTCGCCGACACCGCTAACCCCGATTGGCTCACCTTTGGAGGGGGCAAATGGGTTTTTCATAACCCCAATGTTATCGCCTACCATTACGTAATGAAGGATCTATTGCATACCGCTGACCTCTCCCGCGCAGATGTCGAGTTACTTTTAGATACTGCCTCAGAATTTGCAGAGAAGCCGTTCTCAGCAAGAACCGTTCTTGCAAACAAAACGGTGGCTATTTATATGACCAAGCCTTCAACTCGTACACGCCTCGCCTCTGAGACCGCAGTAGCCCACCTCGGTGGAACGCCTATATTTATACGGGGAGATGAACTGCAAATCGGACGCGGAGAAAGCATTGCCGATACCGCACGCATCATTAGTGGATATGCCTCAGCTTTGATCATTAGAACTTACAAGCAATCTGATGTTGATGAACTTGGAATTAACTCAACGATTCCTGTGATCAACGGATTAACGGATGATGATCACCCGACACAACTACTTGCCGATTGGGCCACGATCCGTGAGGTATTTGGGAAAGATATTTCTGGACGAAAATTTACCTATATCGGTGATGGAAATAATATGGCTCATGCCTGGGTAACTATGGGTGCGATAATGGGAGCGCATGTTGTAGTTGCCACACCTGGGGGAAAGTACGCTCCCAGCCAGAATGCAGTCGATAAGGCGCTGGCTATCGCAATCGAGACCGGTGCCAAGATCGAGATCCTGACCGATCCCGAAGTTGCTGCCAAAGGTGCCAGCGTCCTTTACACGGATGTCTGGATGTCCATGGGAGATCCCGAGGATGAGAGAGCAGCCAAACTCCAGGCCCTGGCCCCTTTTGCGGTCACCCAGAATCTGATGGATCTGGCTAGCTCTGATGCGATATTTATGCATTGCCTGCCGGCACACCGGGGCGAGGAAGTTTCAGCCGAAGTGATTGATGGCCAACAATCAGTCATCTGGCGTGAAGCATTTCACCGCCGCACCACTATTCAGGCCATTTTGTATCACTTGCTGCGCGGTGAATTGAGTGGGCAATAGTCGTACCCACTAGATTACCGACATGCGTGTAGCCGTCCCTAAAGAAGTTCGACCTGGCGAAAAACGAGTCGCCCTAGTCCCAGACATCATTTCGAAGCTCACTAAAGCTGGGCTCGAAGTCATCATTGAATCTGGAGCAGGAGTTGCGGCTGAGTTCTCAGATGAGCAATTTACTGCTGCCGGGGCAACGGTCAAAAATGGAAATGTAGTGGGAGATGCCGATGTCGTTCTCTCGGTTCAGCCGTTAACCCCCGAGGTGATGAAATCGCTGAAAAAAGGTGCGATCACACTCTCTTTCCTATCACCAACGACTGCGGTCGATTCAATAGAGGCTGCAGTAGCTGCACATGTAACTGCGATCTCAATGGAGCTGGTGCCGCGTATTTCTCGTGCCCAATCGATGGATGCGCTAACTTCGCAAGCTCTCTGTGCCGGTTACAAAGCGGTCCTAGTTGGTGCTCAACTCTCTCCCCGTTTCTTTCCACTTTTAATGACCGCTGCAGGAACAGTAACTCCTGCAAATGTTGTAGTTCTTGGAGCCGGTGTAGCAGGTCTTCAAGCAATTGCAACTGCAAAACGTTTAGGTGCAGTTGTCAGTGCATACGACGTTCGCCCCGCATCTGCAGATGAAGTTAAATCAATGGGTGCAAAGTTCATCACTCTTGAGCTTGAAGCACTTGAAGGTGCTGGCGGATACGCCCGCGAAATGACCGAAGAGCGCGCAGCAAAACAACGCGAATTGCTCACTCCTTATATTGCGGCCGCAAATGTACTTATTACTACTGCCGCAGTACCAGGACGTCCTGCCCCTCGCCTAGTCACAGCCGAAATGGTTGCGACCATGGCGCCGGGCTCTGTTGTTGTGGATCTGGCAGCAGAAACAGGAGGTAACGTTGAAGGAACTAAGCCCGGTGAAATTGTTCTTACAGCAAATGGAGTTCAAATGTGGGGTGGAAAGGATGTGCCAAGTCAATTGGCGTATCACGCATCGATGCTCTACTCACGCAATGTCGTGAATCTCCTGCTATTAATGGTGAAGGATGGAGAAGTTGTTCCCAACTTTGAAGATGAAATTATAGATGCCGCAACCATCACCATGAACGGCGAAAATCGCAAGGGAGTCAAATAAATGAGTAATGGTTTAGCACTTCTATCTATCTTCGTGCTCTCGGTTTTTATTGGTTTTGAAGTTGTTTCGAAGGTTTCAACGACTCTCCACACTCCGTTGATGTCTGGTGCAAACGCAATTCACGGAATCATCTTGGTAGGTGCAATCACCGTAGCAGATCGTGCAGATACCAATCTGGAATTAGGGCTAGGCGTTGCAGCCGTTGTACTCGCCACTATCAATATGGTTGGGGGATTTGTAGTTACCGATCGAATGTTGGAAATGTTCAAAGGTAAACCGCGTATTAAAAAAGATGTTGAAGCTGTGGCAGGTGAATCGAAGTGAATAAAAACTTATATGACCTGCTCGGCCTAATAGTTGCGGTTAGCTTCATCTTGGCTCTCAAAGGACTCTCCTCTCCGAAGTCAGCTCGTCGTGGAAATCTCATTGGTGCTGTCGGAGCTTTTGTAGCAACAGATTTGGTTTTCTTCTCACCGGGGATGACCCATAACCACAAGTGGTGGATATTGGGCGCTCTTATACTTGGTCTAATCGTTGGAATACCAGCAGCACGCAAAATTCAAATGACGCAAATGCCACAACTAGTTGCGCTCTTCAATGGAGTTGGTGGTGGCGCAGCAGCCTTAGTAGCTATTGTTGAATATCTCAAACTTGGTTCTGCCGTCAGTACGGCTGATGTGATTGCCACCGTATTCACAGTGATTGTTGGATGTGTCTCCTTCTCCGGTTCTATAGTTACTTTCTTAAAGTTACAAGAGATCATGACTACTCGCCCCGTGGTATTTCCTGGAGGGCGTTTTGTTATCGCCGCCACTCTCCTTGGAACTTTGGCTGCGGCAGAATGGGTTATTCATTCACTTGGCAATGTCTCTCTAACGATAATGGCAGTTCTCGCCTTAATTTTTGGAATTCTTTTCGTGCTACCGGTTGGTGGCGCAGATGTTCCAATTGTCATCTCACTACTTAACGCATTTACTGGTTTAACAGTTGCGGCAAGCGGTTACGTATTGCAGGCCACTCTGCTGATCGTGGCAGGAACTCTGGTGGGAGCATCTGGAACCATTCTTACTCGCTTAATGGCGACCGCAATGGGTCGATCCCTATTTGGAACGCTCTTTGGTGCCTTCACCGCGAAGCCACAGGCAGTTGTTGTTGGTGGAGAGGTGCGCTCTGTTAAATCTGGTTCACCAGATGATGTAGCAATTTTACTTAACTATGCGCAGCGCGTAGTTATCGTGCCGGGTTTTGGACTCGCTGTTGCGCAAGCGCAGCACACAGTTCGTGAATTGGCAGATTTACTAGCGACCAAAGGGGTCGATGTGGCCTACGGAATCCACCCTGTTGCTGGTCGTATGCCTGGACATATGAATGTCTTGTTAGCTGAAGCAAGTGTGCCTTACGAACAACTAGTTGAGATGGATGAAGTTAATCCAACTTTCCCACAGACTGATGTTGTTTTGGTGGTGGGGGCTAACGATGTGGTTAATCCAGCCGCAAAGACCACACCCGGATGCCCAATTTATGGGATGCCCATCCTTGATGTTTCATCCGCCGGAAATGTGATTTTCTTGAAACGTTCAATGCGACCAGGGTTTGCAGGAATTGAAAATGAACTTCTTTACGATCCTAAGACAACACTTCTCTTTGGTGATGCCAAGGATTCGTTAACGAAGGTGGTGAGCGCTCTTAAGGCGCTCTAAAACCATTTATTTTCGAATTACATCTTGCCTCGTGCAATTTGGACTGGCCACTGGATATCTACTCCCAAAACTTGAGCGGCGTGTAGAGGCCACCTTGGATTGCGAAGGAATTGACGAGCGAGCATGACCGCATCTGCCTGACCGGACTCGATGATTTCATTTGCCTGGATGGGATCGGAGATCATGCCGACCGCGGAGGTTTTGATGGAGCTACCGTGCTTAATCTCCTCGGAGAATGGCACTTGATAACCTGGAGCAACAACAATATTGGCATTGTGAACATTTCCTCCGCTTGATACGTCGATGAGATCTACACCGAGTGGGAGAAGATCATTTGCTAAGTGAACTGAATCTTCACTATTCCAACCACCTTCGCTCCAATCTGATGCCGAAATGCGGACAAAGAGAGGAACACTTTCTCCGATGCTGGCACGAACTTCTTGAACAACCTCTTTGAGAAATCGAGTGCGCCCGTTGAAATCTCCGCCGTACTCATCTGTACGGTGATTTGATAGAGGTGAGTAGAACTCATGCAATAAATATCCATGGGCAGCGTGGATCTCAATGAGGTCAAACCCTGCGGAAATGGCTCGCTTTGCAGCTGCACCGAAACTCTGAACGAGTGCTTGGATCTCAGAGATGGTCAGAGCGCGTGGTTCTGGGTAACCTTCAAAGGCGATGGCGCTTGGTGCGACTGCTTGCCATCCCCCTTCTTCTAGTGTGGCCATGCGGTGTGATGAACCCGGCACGGTAGTGCCACCTTTGCGACCAGCATGCGCTAACTGAATTCCAATTTTGGTGCCCATGGAGTGAGCAAAATCAACAATGGGTGACCAGGCTGCTTCTTGTGCATCGTTGTAAAGTCCCGGACATCCAACTGAGATGCGTCCCTCGGGAACAACACCAGTTGCCTCTGCCATGACCAAGCCTGTCCCACCTGTTGCAAAACCTCCGAGTTGCACATGGTGCCACTCTCCTACCACTCCATCCACGGCAGAGTATTGGCACATTGGACTTACCCATACTCGATTCTTAATTTCGACGCCGCGGATAACAATTGGATCAAAAAGCTGTGGCACGTGATTTCCTATCTATCAATGAGGTGGGTGAGATTTATCTTATGAATATTTGGAACGGAGATTCATCTTCTTTTTTTTTGGTGCTAGATTTTTTTAGCCACATTAACTTTCTTGAACTTCCGTCGGTGCGTTGTGAACACCTAATATTTCAGATGAGTGTTCCGCGTTTACATGCGCTGCGGGGATAGTTCCAAGAACTCCCTTTTGGAAATCTTCAAATGCTTGCTGGACTTCTGCTTTCGTATTCATCACAAACGGTCCCATCCACGCGACCGCTTCACGAATTGGTTCACCACCAAGAATAAGTACATCCATAAATGGCGAGCGCGACTCCTGAGTTTGGTCTGCTTTGATAACAAGTGTGGAGCCATCAACCAAAACTGCGAGTTGACCCATTGAGATTGACTGCGAGCTCTCCCCGATTGCGCCTCTGCCATTGAGCACATAAGCCAGCGCGTTGTAATCAGGGCGCCAGGGGATTCTAAGTTCTCCTCCTGGAGCGATCGTTGCGTGAACCAGTGTGATGGGAGTCTGCGTCGAGCCAGGGCCTTGATATCCAGCTAAGTTTCCCGCGATAACGCGTAAAAGTGCGCCACCGTCACTCGTAGTTAATAGCGCGACATCGTGTGCGCGAATATCTTGATAAGAGGGTTTCGACCATTTCTTGGAGGCGGGCAGATTTACCCACAGTTGGAAACCGTGGAAGAGTCCCCCGCTCATCACCAGGTGCTCAGGAGGAGTTTCGATATGCAAAATTCCTGCACCTGCGGTCATCCATTGGGTGTCGCCATTGGTAATCGTTCCACCACCACCGTGATTATCTTTATGATCGAAAATTCCATCAATCATGTAGGTAACAGTTTCGAAACCACGGTGAGGATGCCAAGGCGTTCCTTTGGGTTCTCCGGGGGCATATTCGACCTCACCCATTTGATCGAGAAGGATGAAGGGGTCGAGGTCTGCCATACCTACTCCAGCAAATGCCCGCCTCACTGGGAAGCCTTCTCCTTCGAAACCTTGAGGAGCAGTCGTAACGCTCTTGACGCGTCGAACTTTAGCTCGTGGGTCTGCAGCGATCCTCGGAAGTACGGTCAAATCACTAACTGTTACGGCTGGCATG
>JAYVUF010000050.1:0-7337 GCA_043788135.1 Actinomycetes bacterium | reverse complement strand
CGGTTTTTTGGAGTTTTAGGAGCTTTTGAAAATATTCAGCAGCTCATTGACCTGATGGGTGGCTTCAGCGGGATGACGAAAATTCATATCTTCGTTGATCCGGTACTCATTGCGGCGGCCATTTTTTTGGATAGTGATGTAACCGCCATCCCTAAGATCCTTAATTATGCTCCGAACCGACCGTTCGGTGATGCCAACCAACTCCACCAAGTCACGAATTCGAAGGGTGGGGTCTTTACTCAAGGCCACCAAGACATGCCCGTGGTTGGAAAGTAAGGTCCAATTTTCGCCGGCCATCTCTTCACTATACGGCATATTTTGACAGGTAATTTAATACAGGTAATAATTCCCCTATGTTTATCTACCGCTTCAACCAAATCGCCGCTCTCCTTGTGAGCGTACTTGCGCTCCTTGAATTGGTCTCCACCCACGGCAACCCTGCCGTTCATCTTCGTCTGGCGCTGTTGATTTATAGCTCACTTTTGATCGCCACAGTCTCTACCTTTGCCATGAAAAACCTGGTGGGTCAGCCGAGGTATCAACGTTTTGGTGGGCTTTTACTGGTGACATCTTTAGGCATTTACCTGCTCTTCTCATCCTCTAACCCGCTTCTGCTAGGGATGGGCTGGTCAATGAGCGGGGTAGGGGCGATATTTTTGGTCAACCACGCCAATAACCGCAGGTCGCGCAAGGCATCTGTTGAAATTGGCATTTGGTTCCTGATTTCAGATGCCGCCTTATGGAGCGCACTGCTGCTGGCTCATTTCCATCACATAAATCTATTCGCAACTATCAGTGGTTCAAAAGAACATGGAACCTATCTCCACGACGTGATAGCCATATTGATATCGATCTCAGGGCTTATAAGGAGCGGTGCTTTACCAGCAATGCGCTGGTTAATTCTCACCAGCGAGGCTCCCAGCCCCCTCTCCGCCTTTCTGCACGCAGGAATCGTAAATGGATTCGGTTACTTGTTGATTGCTTTTCCGATTGTGCACCTAGCTTGGGTAGGCATAGTCATTATTGCAATGCTTACGATCACTATCTCTCTTTCCGTCATGCGCCACCGTCATGATGAGAAAGGAAAGCTTGCAAACGGCACGAGCATGCAGATGGCATTTATGGCACTCGAAGGAGTTCTTGGGATTCCAGGAATAGTTCTTCTTCACATCGTTGGACATGGAAGTTATAAGAGTTGGAGTTTCTTGCGAGCAGGTGGTGCACCTCTCCGAAGAAAGAATGCGATGCCACTTCCATCAGTTACGAAAAAGAGTGGGATTACAATTGTAATTCTTGCAATAATTTATACCTTATCAATTGGCCTTTCTATATTTTGGCTTGGTTCCGATTTTTTTCTCAATATATCTATCATCGCAATTGCGCTCGCTAGCTCGTTGATCTTTGTCAGTAAATTACCTAAAAAACTTCTAGCACAGTCGGCGGCTTTAAGCACTCTTCTCTTTTTTATATACGTTTTAATTGAATGGTTTGCATCGCGACTCTTCCCAAGACTTTCGCATCCAAGTACTACGCTCGTGTTTTCAGTATCTGCACTTCTTATCTTTGTGACTGGTATTTTGAGAATTACGCCTCGAGGATTGACTTTACGGGTAGCGTCTCGGGCAAACGATTACTTACTTTCACGACAAAAATCGAGTGCTGGTCTTGGGCACCTGCGCCAAATATCATCAATTAACTTAGATGAATCAAGGATTCGCCACCTTATAGACGTTGCATCCGCGCCATTTGCAGAAGGAATGGCTCTTTCCAAAATTGTTGCGCAGGATCCACTTGTCGGTCTACACCATTTGGATTTTCAAGTTGCTGCCGAGATCGCCGAAGGATATGGAATATCACTGTACTCCTCAGCTTCTCAATATCTCTCTTGGCTTGATGAGGGTTTGATCCGCTCTGAAGTTTTAGTTCAATGCATACAGGAATCTGCGCTAGGTATGGAGTTGGATGAGATGATCGAAAGCGCCAAGCAGCGTCGAAATATGGAAAATCTGACACGTGAGAAGAGCAGGAGACGTTTTCCAACGCCTACCGAAGAACTCGCCGCTGGTGCAAATTGGTGGTGCTCTCAGAGTTGGTACGATGGCAATTCAGTAGCAAGTTCTGGCGCTTACCAGATGTGGAGAGGGACTTTACCTCGTAAACACCAAGAACTGTTGGCTAGTGAACCGATAGATTCCCTACGCCAAATCCTCCCATTTTTGATCTCTAAGAAGTCGGTTGATATCACAGATTTTGAACTTCTATCGCTTCTACAGCTCCTCATATCGATTGATATTTCGTGGTTTCTTTATGTCAAAAGCTTGGGAATTGAAGCGCAATCATCGCTATTGGCTCTACGAGCGGCGCTACTTCTATTCAGCGGTGAAGAGTTGGAACCGAGCAATGTAGAAATGATTCCACATGCAGAAGTATGGCAATTGGCTCTTGAGAGAAGCTATTCAGAAGAACTGTCAGCAGAGATCGTTGGGAGCAGTTCATGGCCGAGGGGAAATCCTAACGCCGAAGTTTCGATAGTCACCTGTATTGATGTGCGAAGCGATCTGCTCCGAGCGCAGGCGGAACAGATTCCTGGAGTCCGAACCGTGGGGATGGCAGGGTTCTTTGGAGTAGATCTCTGTCTTACTCATCTCGAGAAGAACGGTATTGGAGGTATTGGAGGTATTGGAGGTATTGACCGTTTTGTCGGTGAAACATTTGCTCCAATAATTCTTACACCCTCTTTGAACGTCATTGATAAACGCAAGGCTCGTCTTTTATGGGATCTTCCTTCTCTTTGGAAATATGCTGCACGAGGAAGCGGCGCTTTGGCAATTGCTGAAGGGTTCGGTCTTGCGAATGGAGTCCTGAGCGCTCTCAATACCTTTGCACCCGGATTGTCTAAGAGAATGAATCGATATTTTGAACCATCCAGGTGGCTTGATTCCACAGGTACAGATATTTCATTCCTATCTGATTCACAAAAAATCCAATATGCCACAAATATTCTGGCGGTGATCACCGCCCACGATGCGATGCTCGGCGAGGAAGTGATCTTTGTGGGTCATGGCGCCGATGCCTCAAATACTCCATTTCGAAGTATGTATGAGTGCGGCGCGTGTGGTGGAAATAATGGTGGGCTAAACGCACGATTTGCTGCGAATCTTATGAACGACGCGTTGGTTCAATCGATGCTAAATGATAAATCTCTAGGAAAGATAACCCGATTTTATTCTGCCGAACACAATACTACCGCTGGCACATTTGCTATCGATCCTTTACAAGAGCGAGAAGTGGAAACAAAGTCATCTCCAAAATTCAGAGAATTAGTAAAAGTGATTTCCACTCTTCCTCGAAGAAAATTTCCCACATCACCTGACATAGGAGAAATAGATTCTAAGAGCGCTACCGCTTGGTGGCAGGTATTTCCTGAGTGGGGATTAAGCGGCAATGCTGCCTGCGTTATCGGGCCCCGAGATCTGACCAGAAACTTAAATCTCCGCTCCCGCGTCTTCTTGCACGAATATGCCTGGGAGGAGGATCTGAATGGAGAAATCCTTGAGTCAATTCTTTCAGGTCCTGGAGTAGTTATGCAGATGATCAACTCTGCGTACAACATCACGATAACCAGCCCGCAAAACTTTAGTAGTGGAGATAAAACTCGCCACAATGTCTTGGGTGAAGCCGGAGTATTACTTGGGGCAGAAGGTCCTCTCCTGCGAGGTATGCCTTGGCAAGCTATATCACCTCAGGCTGAACCGAGTGCAGATCAAACTCAAGGACACATTCCTATTCGCTTGCAAATATTTGTAGCTGCCCCCCAATCCTTACTTGATCGCGCTCTGTATCAATCTTCACTTGCCTCTTTAGTCGCTGGAGGCTGGATATCTATTTACTCGCTGCATGTGGAGGGCTCATATGACGAGAGAGTCGTTACCCCTGAGGTTTAAAGGCTTTAACAATGGAGGCCGCCGCTCCTGAGAGTTCAGCTGGAATTATCCAAAGTTTGCTTGCGGTGCCATTTGCAATAATTGGCAATTGTTCGAGGTATTTATATGCCAAAACTTTTTCATCGGGATTTGCTTCATGGATTGCAGCAAATACCTTAGCAATAGCTGTGGCTTCACCCTCGGCGTTAATTACGCGGGCTTTAGCCTCACCTTCTGCTCGCAATATATCGGCCTGCCTATTTCCCTCTGCTCGAAGAATTTGACTCTGTTTCTCGCCCTCCGCAGTTAAGATCGCAGCCCGCTTATCTCGATCGGCGCGCATCTGTTTCTCCATAGATTCTTGCACGCTTGGAGGTGGTTCGATTGCCTTTATCTCAACGCGGTTAACCCGCACCCCCCATTTACTGGTGGCTTCGTCCAGCACTCCACGTAGAACTGCATTGATGTGATCGCGGGAAGTTAGTGCTTTTTCTAGATCTAAACCACCTACAGAGTTACGCAAAGTCGTTACAACGAGCTGTTCTATTCCTGTGATGTAATTTTCAATCTCGTAGGTAGCGGATTTAGGATTGGTAACTTGAAAGTAAATCACAGTATCGATATTTACTACTAAATTGTCTTCCGTGATCACTGGTTGAGGTGGAAAAGAAACAACTTTCTCTCGTAGATCAACAAGGGGGAGCAATCGATCAATTCCAGGCACAATTAAGTTCAGACCTGGCTCGAGAGTCTTGTGATATTTGCCCAGCCGCTCAACGATTCCAGCTCTCGCCTGTGGAATGGTTCTGATAGAACCAACAGTTACAAAAATCGCCAATAAAACGATGACGCCTAGTCCAATAAGTAGAGCCATGACTACTCCTTAGTCGATTTGAGATTCTTGGCGCGGAGCAACGATAGCTATAGCGCCTTCTATCCGTTCCACGGTTACCGTGGTGCCATTCAAAATTTCACCGCGCTCGCTGCGAGCGGTCCATGTTTCATTTTTAAGAGTGATAGTTCCAGAACTCTCCGTTATGGTCGAAGTAGCAACAGCTTTTAGCCCCATAAGCGCATTGATTCCAGTGTCTAATGGAGGAGTTTTGCGAAAAATATAGCGGCTGACTATAGGTTTAAGGCGCAGGCTCAAGACCGTGGCAAGGGCGAAGGAGATCCATTGAGAAGCGATGTTACCTGTTAATAGATGGCTAATTCCGGCGACGAGAGCCCCTACTGCGAATGAAGCAAAAAATAAACTGAAATTAAGAATTTCTAAAACCGCACAGAGACCAGCGATGGCAAACCAGGTCCAGGCGTGCATGTAGTGTTCCTCCCGTTCCTATTAAGGTATCACTTATTGGACAATAGTGGGGGGTTGGAAAATGGCCATAAGAGAGAAGGATTTGCTCCAGATTTGGAATGGCCAAAGATCGCAGGTGATTAGTTCGCAATTGGCCCCAACCATTCTGTTGGTGGCCGTTCTCGTACTTATCACAACTAAAAAGTTGAACTACGATTCCCCGTTAGATGTCAAAGCCCTGGTCATTGGTTTAGTCGTTGCTGGCGGAGTTTTCTCCGTGACCGGAATACTCTCCTCGTTTCGGGATAGTAGAGCTCTCTCTCGAGCGATGAATGAAGTAAACGATGTTTCTCAATTGGGTTTGAGCGTTGTCAAGAGTTCTGGCAATCTAGCATTTACCCGATTCTTATTTTTAGCTCTAAGTTTATTCAACCTAGCTGTGCTTTCGCTTTATCTTTTTAAGAAACCTTAACCGAGCGCTTCGCCTGCGGCTTCTTTCATAGCTTGGGCATGTTCTGCACCGGACTTAAGCGGTTTCTCTTTCAGTGCAAGTGACACAAAGAATCCAATAAGAGTCACAGGCACTGCAGATAAGAAGACAATATGGAATGCCTGAACATAACTGTGAAGTATGGTCGCTTGCAATTGCGGAGTGAATTTTGATAGTACCCCTGGATTGTTTCTAAGCTGGGAGAAGGATTGCGGTGAAGCTCCTGCCAACGCTGTGGGATTTTTTGCAGAAAGTGATGCAACTCCATGTGCAATGTAACTGCCCAACTTACTTGCGTAAATTGAACCAAAGATAGCTACTCCCAGGGTTCCACCAATGGAACGCCAGAAGGTGTTCAGACTAGTACCCACTCCCATATCTTTTACGTCGAGAGAGTTTTGAAGCGCAATCACAATATTTTGCATGGAAGCACCAAGTCCTGCACCCAACAAAATCTCAAAGATAGCAATCTTCCAGAAGGCGGTATTTTCAGCAATCGTATACATACCCAGTAAGGCTGTAGTCAGGAGCACCATTCCGACGATTGGAAATATCTTGTACTTGCCGTGCTTGGAGATCCACTTACCAGTAGTAATTGAGGTCGAGATGATTCCAACCATCAACGGAAGCAATTTCAAACCAGAGAGAGTCGCGGAGTTGTGCTTTACCAATTGGAAGTAAAGAGGCAACATGACAATCGCGCCAAACATGGCGGCTCCCACTAAAAATGCCAAAAGGGAGGTGATGTTGAAAGTATGATTCTTAAAGAGGCGCAAGGGAAGAATTGGCTCTGAAACCTTGCCTTGGTTGTACAAGAACAAGGCAAAAAGAAGTACGCCGCCTCCTATCCACAGGAGAGTCTTGGCCGTTAACCAACCATTTTCAGGTGCGTATACCGAAATTCCTAGGAGCAAAGCGGAGACGCCTGCAACGAGAATAAAAGCACCAAAGTAGTCAATTTTGTGTTCCCGTTGAATTTTAGGAATATGGAGAACAGCTGAGGTGATGATCAATGCGATAATTCCCAATGGGAGATTGATGTAGAAAATCCAACGCCATCCAGTGATCCCTAACACTTTGGCATGGTCAGAGAAGAAGCCGCCAAGGAGTGGACCGGCAACGGTGGCAAGACCCCATACCGCTCCGAAATAACCCTGATAGCGGCCGCGCTCGCGCGGGGAGACTACGTCACCAATAATTACAAAAGTTAAGGACATAAGCCCGCCGGCCCCAAGACCCTGAAGTGCGCGGAAAGCAATAAGTTGGGTCATGTTGTGTGCAGCTCCGGCGGCAAAGGAACCGATTAAGAAGGTAACAATTGCAAATTGGAAAACCTGACGACGACCATAAAGATCGGAGATCTTTCCATAGAGCGGAGTGGATGCTGTCGAAGTCAAAAGATAGGCGGTGACTACCCATGTGTAATGGTTCAGTCCGCCCAGATCTACAGTGATGGTTTTTAGCGCTGTGGAAACGATGGACTGATCTAACGCTGCAAGGAGCAGACCGGTCATCAAACCAAGCATCACAGTCAATATTTGTTTGTGCGTCATTGGAGCATGTTCATTAGTTTTTGCCGACATTTATTTCCTCACCAATTTAGATTCAGTATGTTCATTTGTGT
>JAYVUF010000049.1:0-2155 GCA_043788135.1 Actinomycetes bacterium | reverse complement strand
GCACGTCTTCTTCCTCCAGGAACCAACACGACTGAAGGAGGTATCGAGTGGATGACAAACGAAGAAACCGAAAAGAAGTTGAGCGGACTAGTCCTGGATCCAACAGCATGGAGCCAAAGACACACTAGGGGGCACTTCTCTTTATCTGGCGCGCAACCTAAAACCGCTCTGCGCCAGGATGGAGATCATTGGGGCAGACCTTATGGGGCGGAACCAACAACCCATATCCTCAAACTCTCCTCATTGTTTCCACATCAGAACTTAAATGAACATATAACTCTTTCGGCTGCCTCCAAATTAAAGAATTTCCAAGTGGCCTCAACAGCACTTAAAAAATTCGTAAATGGGAGTGCCATAGTCATAGAGAGATACGATCGCAGAATTGAAAGCGGAGAAGTGGCTCGATTACATCAAGAGGATATGTGCCAAGCACTCAAGGTCGCTCCAAACAACAAATATCAACAAGATGGTGGTCCTGGAATAAAGGAAATATGTGGGTTGTTACGGCGACATGTTCTACCCAAATCAGTAGAGGATGAGATTAAGAATTTTATCCGGTTCATCGCCTTCTCTTGGATTGTGGCCTCAACCGACGGCCATGCCAAGAATTTCGGCGTGCTGCTGAGTGGCTCAAATGTTCGCTTAGCTCCTATGTACGATGTGCAGAGCGCGCTTCCATATCTATCAGACAAACATGAAGGAATTTCAAACGGGGAAATAGGATTGAAAGATGCAGAGTTCGCAATGAAAATCGGAGATCACTACCACATTAACTCAATCTCTATGCAGGATTGGGAAAAGGTGGCTGAGCAAAGTGGTTTGGGCCGTGAAGTGGTGTTGGAAATAGTCCGCGAAATCGCAATTAAAACTCCACAAGCATTTATGGAGAGTCTGGAGGAAGAAATAACAAAGAATCAACTCAGCGAGGAAGAAGTTGAATTTGGTTCACGGCTGTATGCACTAATTGAAAATAGAGCACGCGATTGCCTTGAAGCGCTCGAAGAATAAAAAACCCCAGAGAAAAAGATCTAAATAGGTGGAACTACGATCCCATTACATTCTTGGTGATTCTTAAGAGGAGCGATGAAAGTGCAGCAACCTTTGCAAGAATACTAGAAACTTGTCGTGACAGCGCCTTTACAGCTGCAAAAGCAGCATCAGCTTTGTCGCCTGCATCTTGTGCCGCCTGTGTTGCAGTAGTCGCTGAATCAACAACTGCGTTAGCAACATCTGTTGCAGCGCCAGCAGCATCAGTAGCCTCGTTAACAGCATCTATTATCTCTGAAGAGATAACGAATACATCTGCGGTCACTGTGATGTTTTTAGCTGCTGCTGTAGCAGAAATTGTTTCGGACCCATCAGCTGACGGAGCCTTGAATGCTGTGGTGGTAACACCAGAGTCATTTACTACAAACGTACCAGCTGCGTACATTGGAGTTTTAGCTCCTGCTCCTGCTACCGCGGCACCTGGCAAAGTACCCGCTGACAAAACGAGCGAAGAGGTTGCTTCTCCAGTTGTAACGGCATAGGCACCAGCAGGAAGAGTTCCAACGGAATCTGAGAGCGTTGTTATCAACGTTCCAACGCCACCATCAGGATAGATAGCAGCATCGGTTGTGAATACAACAGATGTAGGGATTCCTGAGGAAACGCGAACAGATACTGGCGCAGAAGTCAGCGCCAGACTTGTATCTGTGGCAGTAAATGTGGTTGTACCAACAGCAACACCATTAACGGTGTAACCAACTGCAGAGGTAGATGTAGCGATTCCACCGACGATGTTACCGAGTGTGTTGATTACGCCAACAGTATTAGGAGAGCCAGCAGTTGCAGTTGTTGCAGCAGCAGGAGTCAAAATGATGTTACCCGTGTTAACTGCAACAGCATTTCCGTTTGCATCGAACTCTTGAACCTCAAGAGCATTGATGTTTGCATAAACACCGGTGAGAGCCGTATTTGCAACGCCAGCACCGATTCCAACTACTCCGTCAACGGCCGTAAGAACGACCGTTACGGCAGGACCAGTAAAGGTTGCTGTGTAAGTCTCAACGACAACATTGTTGACAGAAATTGTTACGGTTGATGTTCCAGCATGAGCAGCGGTTCCACTAAGAATCAGATCAACTAAACCCGCAGCGGTCTGAGTTACAGAAAT
>JAYVUF010000048.1:0-4990 GCA_043788135.1 Actinomycetes bacterium | reverse complement strand
AGGCCGGTCATCATGGCTATCCCTCCAATCACCGTTCTCCAGGTAAGGTGTTCGTGAACAAGAGCCACCCCAAAGATCGCAGCAAATATGTATTCCATCGTTAGCACTATTCCTACACTCGTCGCAGACATGAAGGATTGGGCCCAGGTTTGGACTATAAAAGCGAAAGCACTTGCCGCAACCGCGGAATAAATTATCGCCGCCCAAACCCCATGATCATGAGGAGTATGGAATCCGCTTTTGAATGAACTGAAAAGTGCGAGTATCCCGACTGTTGCCATCTGAACCAGAGTCAGCGCATAGGAATCTCGATTGGGACTCCAGTAACTAAGTCCGATGATGTGCAAGGCGAATAGGACTGCACAGATGAGTACCAGAAATTCACCTAATCCAATGCTCAGGCCTTTGAGAGAGAGCACTGCCATACCAACAGTCGCTAGCCCCACTGCAATCCACTGGATTTTGGAAATATGATGCTTGAAGAAAGCTGCTGCTATGAGGGGTGTGAAGATCGCATAGAGGCCCGTGATAAATCCAGTCTTTGCGACAGTGGTAAGAGTTAATCCGAATGTTTGAAATATGTATCCAGTTCCAAGTAGGAGGCCAAGGCAGATACCTTTAAGTAAAAAATCTGGAGTGAGGTGACGAAGTGATTGCGGACGTAGTACCACCATGATTAGTGCAGCTAGTAAAAATCGCCAGGCTAAAAAAGAATTGACATCAATTCGGCCCAATGAATCCTTCATGATTGCAAAGGTACTGCCCCAGGCTAATGCCACACTTAACAGAAGAAGAGTCGGTATTGATTTGTGCTTCTTGAAATTCACCTGCGCTTATTTCTCATCTTCTTTAAAAGCGTAATCTCAGCTCCGTGCTCTGGTTCTTGACCAGGTGTTTCCAATATCAATGGTGCGTTCTGTATCGCTGGATGGGCTAATAATTCTTCAAATGCATTGAGACCGATTTCTCCTTCTCCCAAATTTTGATGTCTATCCTTTAGCGCGCCGCATACATCCATTGAATCATTGGTATGGATTAATTTAATTCTTTCTATTCCCACAAGAGAGACGAGAAGATCGAGAGTCTCTGTCATCCCTCCTTTCTTTGAAATATCATGTCCCGCAGCAAAGACATGACAAGTATCAAGACAGACTCCAACTTTGGGATGCCACTCGAGTGCCTCGAAGTACATGAGTAAGTCATCTAGTTTCTTTACGAGTGATCGGCCCTGACCAGCGGTCGGCTCCAACAAGAGCCAGGGATCATCTTCTTTTAATTTTTTCAAGATCGGTGCCATTCCCTTTTTAATTTGCTTCCAGGCTGTAGGGATATGGGATTCATCAACTGCAGATCCAGTATGGATAACCGTTCCCAGCGCTCCTATCTCTTGTGCGCGTCTCAGAGAGTAGGCGGTAGAGGCGAGAGAATTTTCGTAAGTAGATTGTGTGGGTGAACCTAAGTTGATAAGAAAGGGAGCATGTACATAAGTATGAATATCCAACTCGCCGGCTCGGTCTCTAAAAGCTGTATCTGCTTGCAGATTTGCTTCCGGCATTGCCCATCCGCGCGGATTCGATGCAAAGACTTGAATCGCTTCTGCCTGAACTGTGATCGCGTAATCAATAGAACGCTTAGCCATTCCACCAGAAGTTGGAGTGTGAGCACCGATTCGAGGTTTAGTCAGGGGGGTGGAAGTTACCGGGCTCATAGGATAAGCCTACCCGAGCGTGATCACGACTGTTGAACCCCGTTTGACCTTGCTTCCCACTGCCGGGGAAATGTTGGTTACGCGCTTGCCAGTTCCAATATTTCGAACCGTAACTTTAAGTTGCAGGTTTTCCAATTGAGCGGTGGCCGCGCTGCGAGACAGTGAGTAAACGTTGGGCACATACACCGTGGCGGTACCTTCTGAAACAACGATTGTTATTGTTGAACCGGTAGGGACCGGTGTGGATCCATCTGGTGATTGAGAAATTACAGTTCCGGTAGCCACTGTCCCGCTATAAGAAAATATTTGGTTAACGACAAGTCCTGCTGCCGTGAGTTCGCTCTGCGCTTGATCACTGGTCAGACCAACATATGAAGAGATTGTGATAGGCGCATTTTTGCCAGTGGGGGTTGGGGTGGGAGTTGGGATTGCGGTGGGGAGCGGTTGGGCGCCATTTGAAAGCGTAAGAGCCACTGTCCCACCCTTTTTGATACGAGAGCCGCCACCTGGATTGGAGGATATGACATCTCCAGCAGGAACGCTCGAATCATATTCCTTGAGTGACACCGAGGTTTTGATTCCCAAAGTAGCTAGCGTGCTGGATGCGTCTACCTGAGACATGCCTACAACTGAAGGAATCGTGGCTCCATCGTCAACGGGCCAAGCGAACTGATAGAGACCCAGAAGAAGCATAAAAATCAGAAGCAGCGCTGCTATGTAGCGATTACGCCTCACCCGTTTAGAAGTTCGGCGACGAGTAGCAGTGCTTAGTGCGATTGGCTCGGTAAAACTCTTCACTTTTTGAATGAGAGTGTTTCCAACTCGAACTTGTTGGCGGGTGCGAACTGCTTTTACCGTAGGTGAAAGCAAAGGTAAATCTAAATCCAAACTCATCTGTGATCGCTTTGGATCTAATTTTACTTGGAGCGCTTGAAGTTGCTCGAGAAGTTCTACACCAGTTCGTTGGCGATGATCGGGGTTCAGAGAAGTTGCCTGTAAAACTATTCGGTCCAACTCCAATGGGATATCTGATCTAACGCTCGATGGAGCTGGTACTCGTTCTTTTACATGTTTAAAGGCAATCTGGATCGGGGTATCTCCATCGAAGGGCTTACTTCCAGTTAGCAATTCAAAGAACATAATGCCGAGTGAATAAATATCACTACGGGAATCGGAGATACCGCGCTCGACCTGCTCAGGAGAGAGATAAGAAACGCTCCCCAGAACCACGCTAGAGGCAACTGTCATGGTGCCTCCGAGTACCCCTCCTCTGGCGAGTCCAAAATCTGCAATTTTTATCCGACCATCCTTTGAGATCAGAATGTTCTCGGGTTTTAGATCTCGGTGATTTATGCCAAGAGTATGAGCCTGAGCTAAGGCACTTACAACTGGAATTAAATAGTGCAACAACTCCTGTGGAGTGAGATGGCCCTTTTCCACTAGCAAGTCATGCAATGTAAATCCATCCACATATTCCATTACGATGAAAACGGCTGGAGCCCCACCTTCATTCCATCCTTGGTCTTGTATGGAGACGATATTGGGGTGCGAGAGCGCAGCTATCGCCTTGGCTTCTCTGATAAATCTATTTACGAACTCTTCATCATTGGCCAGATGCGGATGCATGATCTTTACTGCGACCAGGCGATCTAACCGCAGGTCTATCGCTTTATAAATCGAGGCCATTCCACCCGAGGCTATGACTGAAATAAGTTCATAGCGATTATCGATAACTTCCCCAGATAGATCAGCCACTCATAAATCTTAGAGGCTAATAGAGTCCATTGAGGTGGAAATCGGCGGCATCGCGCGTGCCTTCTTCCATAAAGTGCTGGCGTTGCTCCTCAATAAAGATGCGCATCTTCTCTTCGATCTGCTCGCCATCGCGTTGAAGTACTCTAAGTAGACCCATCAGCGGTTCTAGGTCGATCCAAATCTTGGTATCGACAAATTCTCGGATCGCACACTGCCCGGACCCAACTCCTTCGATGATCAGAGTATCTACGGCTGGTATGGTGAAGATAGTTCCGGGAGCAGAGTTTTCCCAGTCATAAAGAGAGATAGGAAGAGGCTCTCGATGAATATGTGCCTGTGCAATGGAGATTAGTTTCTGGGAAAGTTTCGGGCTAAATGGGTGCTTCCATCCTTCATACAGATCATCCATATGAACGATGAAAATCGAGCTTCTAGGACGAAATTCATCGTACATAAATTTAGCGAGCGTAGTTTTTCCGGCTCCTGCTACGCCATCGATTGTGATAATCATCTCCGGATTTTACTTCGCTGCCTCCACCGAAGCGTTGGCTACTCGAAGCCAACGCTTCCAGCCACCTATCGCAAGGAGTACAAAGATAAAATAAAGGATCGCGGTGAGGTAGGACTTTCCATGCCAGAATTGATAGGTATAGACCCCATCAACTACAAGCCAGAGTGGCCATGCCTCATATTTTTCCATGCACATGAGTACTTGAGCGATACAACTACCAACAAATCCAAAGGCATCCGTAAGGGATGCCGCAGCACCAATATGTACGAGCAGTGGATATAGCGAGAACCAGGCAACTACGTATCCGATCATCCAGTAGATATTGGTCCTGAGTGAGAGTTTTGAAGGCTTCGCGCCTTTTGGTCCCCATCCGTACCAGCCCCAAATTCCTCCGGCGACAAAAACGAATTGCAGCAGGGCGCTGGCATAATATTTCTGTTCGAAGAATAAACCTGCATATAAAAGGCTACTGATATTCCACCACGGCCAGGTAATTCGTGGACCAAAAATTCCGTAGGCAACTCCAATTACAGAGGTGATAAATGCTACGAGCTCGAGGTAGGTAAGGTGGTAATCCCAGGCCGTAAAAGCCACGGTCATAATTGCATGATTTAAGGTGTGCATAAGTTAACCCTCCACAGTTCGCATTACCGAACTGGTCATACGGTCGACCTGGCGATCAGGTCCTCTCAGCCACTCATGTGGCTCCCGGTGTCGTAATTGTAGCCTCTACACGGCTAGCGCGCTTGTACCGCCTTCAAGTAGGCGGGAAGAGCAACCTTTAAACGTCGGAAAGTTGAAGTTTTCGCTCGCTTATTAAAGATATCGAAATTGATTTTTTCAACTTCATCAACAATTCCACAATAAAGTTTAGAAGCTGCGTTAATGCAGGGTTGGCTCTCTCGATCTAACAGAGCTACACCAACCGTTGCCTCTCTTTGCAAGTTACGCACTCGATCAATTTGAAATTCAAGTGCCTTCTGGATGGCTGGCGTTAATTTCTTCTCATATAGTAT
>JAYVUF010000047.1:0-2146 GCA_043788135.1 Actinomycetes bacterium | reverse complement strand
GAGGCATCTGAACCCAAGCGTGCGGCATAGTCAGTCTTTGAGTTATCAAAGACAACTCCGCCAGATTGATCCTCAACATCCACATTTGCAAGTACCGCCAGCGCAGCGGCATTTGTGCCATTTTCGAGCATTGCAAGTGCAGGACTATAAAGCAGCGAGAAGCCAGTGTAACTCGAGCTATTCACTGAACCCGGACCCGTTGTTCCGTCGAAGTGATCGGATTGGTACGGAAGTCCTGACATTAGACCCAGAAGCACTAAGGCCGAACGGGCAGGTATTCCTGAGTTCTTGAGCACATCTGGTGCCGTGTCCGGCCAAGCACCTGTTGTGAGGGTTGCTTGCAATTTACCCATAACAGTGAAGACCTTACCCAGTGTTTGTAGGGAGGATGCATAACCCAAGAGACCAGAACCGTAACCGGCCACCGTGATAGAAGGATCGAAGAAAGTCTTTAGACCCCAAAGAAAATCTCCCGCGGTTGTTAGTTCGGCATCGACAGATCCAGCAAGACACAATGGTGCAGCAGCAGAAATTAGTTCGGGGTGTTGTTCGGCAAGCGCTTGCGTGATGGTTCCACCCAGTGAAATGCCCCAGGCAATTACCTTTGTAGTCGCTGGGAATTGTGCTTTAAATGTCTGGATGAGTTCAATATCATCTGCAACACCTGCGGTTGTATTCCAACCTTGCCGAGCAAAACCCGAGCCGATTACCGCGAAGCCTTTCGAAAGGAGAGCAGCGGTAATTATAGGGTCGCCTCCAGGAGTTGGTTCTGGGGTATTAACAACTTTGTATCCACCGATTAAAGGTATTACAGATGGGATATCAACGTTGTAACGATAGCCGTGTGACCATAAGTAGACCGTTCCATTGAAGTTCGCTGGAACTATCATGTAATAGGGCGCACCATCACTTCCCACACCTTGGCAGGTAGTGGTCGTTGCGGTTTTTGCACATATTGGTGCTGCATGTGCTACCGAAACCGCGCCAGTCACGCCTAGTGAAACGAGACTTGCAATTGCAAGTGCCGAGATTTTCTTTTTAGAATATGAGATTTTCATTAGTTTGTTGGTAATCCCTTCGCTGGCATTGCTGGACGATGTGCAGTGGTCTTGACGACTGGGGCAGATCCAGAATCTGTTGAATAGAGGGTGTATTTACCAGGACCATCGAGAGAAACTGCGTTTCCATCTAGCCCCAGCTTTCCAAACCAGTAGCCGGTATATCCAACGTGGCTCGTTGGGCTATAGAGAAGCGGTGAGAGAGAGGCTGATGCCCATGTTGAACCGTAGCTTTGAATGGCTCTGATCAACTTAGCTCGCGTTGGATTAGTACCTGCTGCGCGCAGTGCCTGAACCGTCAAAAGCGCTGAATTCATTCCAACCAGAACGTTATTGTCGAAAGCGACGCCCGGGTTGTACTGAGTATTGATCGCCTTGAATTGGGCGATGTATTCATCGGTTGGATCTGAAGGAGATGGAAGGAATGAGGTGGCAATGGAACCAGCGAGTGCTGGCGCTAATGGTCCAAGGAGCCCTTTAAGCGTTGTGCCATCAGAACCGACTGATCCGAGAATTAATTGAATCTTGCCGATAAGACCAGCCTTATACATTCCACCAGCGAGTGCTGCGGTAGCAGAGGTGACGCCAAATACAATGACCACTTGTGCGCCAGAGGTTGCAATTGCAGTTATCCATTTGCCGACTACCGACGGATCGGCCTGTGAAAGAGCGGAATAAGGAATCTTTGCAACAAAATTTGTTCCAGCTGTTTTGAAGCCAGTGAGCGCATCAAGTCCAAAATCATCATCTTGATAGATCAGAGCAATTTTTTGCCCAGCAAAATTATCCGTTAAATATTTGCCCATTACTTTAGCTTCGATTGCATAAGAAGGAAAGAGAGGGAATGTCGTTGGATACTTTTTAAGATTCGCAAATCCACTGAATCCAGTATTCACGAAAAGGCGCGGAACTTTATGACTGTTTATGAATCTAGTAGTCGCTTCATTGTTGGAGGTTCCAAGGGTTCCGACAAGTGCCATGACTTTATCTCTAAGGATTAAATCATTAGTTACAGCTACTGTCGTTGCTGGAGAATAACCGTCGTCTTTCACAACCAGTTGAATCTTGCGATTGAAAACGCCACCATT